>JAYTZB010000302.1:0-10229 GCA_043742085.1 Polyangiaceae bacterium | reverse complement strand
CCCGAGCGCCGGCGTCAGCGTCCTCGCTGCCGTGACGACGCCCTTCAGGCGGTCCTCGCCTGCGCCGCCATCGGGGCCCACGAGCTTGCGCCCGGCCTTGTCGAGGGCGTCGATGATGGCCTCGATCTCCGGCGTCGTGATCGACTGCGCGCCGATCGCCTCGCCCACGGAATCGAGATGGACCTCGCCGCTGGCCGCGCTCGAAGCGAGCAGCGCGTCGAGGATGGCCTGGAGCGCGGGTCTCAGGCTTCGCCGCCGCGTGACCAGGGGGCCCCGGCCGCGGGCCACAGCTTGCGGAAGCCGACGGCGACCACGGCTCCGTCCTCGCGCACGACGAGCGCGCCGTAGCGGCACTTCTCGACGAGCTTGCCCGCGAGCAGCCCGCCCGAATCGTCGGCGTAGCGAACCTTCTCGCCCTCGGCGAGGCGGCTGAAGACGTGAGCGTCGGCGGCGATCTTCGCGACGCTGCTCGGGGCCGCGCCCTCGTGCGGGTGCACGGAGGGGGGCGGGACGCGCCGCAGCTTGGTCCCGTCGATGAGGATGTGCACCTCGTCGGCGTTGGCGAACACCACCACGGCAACGTGCTCGGCGCCGTCGTTGGCGAAGACGCGCACCACGCGACCCGGGACGATCCCGTTGGGCGCCGGCTCCTCGTCCCTCGTGCGTCCGCCGAGGCGGTTCCTCGCGTCGTCGAGAGAGGGCTTCTTCGCTTCGCCTTTCACTTCGCCTGCAGCCTTTGCCTGTTCTCGTGTCCGTCCGCTCCACGCGTCGGGCAAGAGCGGCAAATTGATCTTCTTGCCCACGATGAAGAATCTAGCACGCGCGCCTTTCGCCGTCCCTCAGCGTCCGAACCGCTCGAACACGAGCACCGGACGCGCGGCCTCGCGCGAGCGCTCGAGGTCGATCGACGCTTCGAAGAACCAGTCGTTGTCCTCCTCCGGATCGAGGATCGTTTGCCGCACGCGCCACGATGCGTCTCCCTGCTCGACGACGAGGTACTTCGGGGCGCGCGCCTCCGGATCGACGCGGATCGATGGATGGTCCGCGAAGAAAGGCGCGAGCTCCGCCTCGATGCGCGCGGCCTCGCGTACCTCGGCGCCCATCACCGCCACCTCGGCCGGCGCGCTCATGACGCGCGCCGCCTCGCCGTAGTCGCGTCGGGCGATCGATCGGACGAAGCGGAAGATCTCGTTGCGCACCAGCACGAGGAAGCCGCGCTTGTCCTTCGTGATGTCCTGCGAGCCCGCGGGCTCGAGCGCGTCGGTGTCGGGCCGCAGCTCGATGCGAGCGGCGGGATTTTTCATGCGCTCCCACTCGTCGAGGAGGCTGGCGTCGACCTGGCGGACGATGGCGCCGAAGTACGTCGCGACGTCCTCGACGGCGTCGGTGCGCGCCCACTTCGGCACGGTCTGCACGAGCGCCTTGTAGACGTCGGAAAGATACCGGAGGAGCACGCCCTCGACGCGTTCGAGCCCGTACTCGCGGACGTACTCGGAGAACGACATGAAGTTCTCGTACATCTCGCGCGCGATCGATTTCGGCCGGATGTTGTCGGCCTTCACCCACGGGTGCTTCACCGCGAACGCGTTGAACGTGCCGTAGATGAACTCCGCTTGCGGCTTCGGATAGTCCATCTTCTCGAGCTCGGCCATGCGGTCGTCGTACTCGACGCCGGCCGCCTTCATCTCGCCGACCTTGTCGCCCTTCAGCTTGTCGAGCTGTCGCCGGAGGATGATGTCGGGGTTCTCGAGGATCGACTCGACGAGCGTGAGGAGATCGAGCTCGTAGGCCGGATCCGAGGGCGTGAGCATCTTCGCGGTGTCGAGCATGTAGAGCGAGAGCGCGTGATGGATCGAAAAATCCTCGCCGAGGTCGGTGTTGACCACGAACCGCCGCCGTCCCTCGTCGTCGTGCGTGATGTCGAGGATGTCCGCCTCCTTGAGCGATTTCACCATCTCGAGCGCGGTGCGTCCCAGCGCGCGCTTGTGCGCCGGTCGCTCGTGCGAGGCCTTGACGAGATGCGCGAGCGCCATGCACCCGCCGTCCTCTTCACGCGAGAGGACGTTCACCACCATCCCGTGCGAGACGGAGAAGCGCGACACGAGCGGCTCCGGTAGCGCGGTGACGAGGCGATCGAAGGTGCTCTTGTCCCAGTGCACGTAGCCCCAATCCGGCGGCTTCTTCCGGACGATCTTGCGCTTCTTGCCGGCGTCGCTCCCGGCCTTGGCTTCCAGCTTGAGGTTCTCGATGACGTGCTCGGGCGCCTGGGCGACGACGCTGCCCTCGTCGTCGAAGCCCTTACGGCCGGCACGTCCGCTGATCTGCTGGAAATCGCGGACGCTGAGGATGGTGGTCTTCTCGCCGTCGAACTTGCACAGCTTCGTGAAGAGCACGGTGCGGATCGGAACGTTGACGCCGACGCCGAGCGTGTCGGTGCCGCTGATGATCTTGAGGAGGCCCTTCTGCGCGAGCTTCTCCACGATGAGCCGGTACTTGGGCAAGAGGCCGGCGTGGTGGATGCCGATGCCGTGCCGGACGAAGCGCTGGAGCTCCTTGCCGTAGGGGCTGTCGAAGCGCGCGCCGACCAGCGCCTCGTTGATGCGCTTCTTCTCCTCCTTCGAGCAGTAGTCCATGCTCATGAGGTTCTGCGCCTCTTCGGCGCACGCGCGTTGCGTGAAGTTGACGAGGTAGATGGGGTGCTTGCCCTTGTCCACGAGCTTGTGCACCGTGTCGTGCAGCGCGGTGTCCGCGTACGTGAAGTCGAGCGGCACCGGACGATGCGTGGAGCGCACGACCGCGGTGCGCTTGCCGTTGAGCGCCTCGAGGTGCTTCTGGAACGGCTCGGGGTCGCCGAACGTCGCGCTCATGAGGAGGAAGCGCGTGTGGGGGAGGGCGAGGAGCGGGATCTGCCAGGCCACGCCGCGCTCGCGGTCGGCGTAGTAGTGGAACTCGTCGAGCACCGCGAGGTCGACGTCGGCGCGCGGGCCCTCCGCGAGCGCCATGTTGGAGAGCACCTCGGCGGTCGCGCAGATGATCGGAGCGTCGCGATTCACCGTGGCGTCGCCGGTCATGAGGCCGACGTTGTCGGCGCCGAAGGTGCGCACCAGCGCGAAGAACTTCTCGTTCGCCAGGGCCTTGATGGGGCTCGTGTAGAAGGAGCGCTCGCCGCGCACGAGCGCATCGAAGTGCGCGGCCTCGGCGACGAGCGATTTCCCGGAGCCGGTGGGCGTGTTGAGGATCACGTTCGAGCCCTCGAGCAGCTCGAGGATTGCCTCTTCCTGCGCGGGGTAGAGCTCGAGCTTCCGCTCGTTCACGTACGCGAGGAACGCATCCAGGATCTCGCTGGCCGAAGCGTCACGCGGTGGCAGCGCTCGCAACGTTCCGTCACCGCCTGTCGTCATGGATCCGCCGAGGATAGCAGTAGCAGGTCGATGCTCAGGGCTTCCGAATCGTCATGACCGCGCCGTTCGTGTTCAGCCAGTAGACAGCGCGGCTGTTCACGGCGATGGCGAAGGGCTGGGCTTGTCCGGTCGCGAGCGTCTCGACGGCGCCACCGGCGGTCTTCGTGGTGCGCTTGACGTGCCCGCTGTCCTGGTTGCCCCAGTAGACGTAGGTGTCGTCGACGGCGATGCACGAAGGGGTCGCCTCTCCGGAGGCATGCGTGATGGCGTCGCCGGTGCCGTCGAGCTTCTCGCTCACCACGAGACCGTCGAAGCCGCGGGCGCTGTAGACGCGCGCAGCGTCGATGGCGAAGTCGAAGAAGTCCGTACCTCTCGCGGTGAGATCGGTGGGCGTGGCGCCGGGGTTGACGCGCGGCGTGCGCCGCACGCGGTTGGTCGGCCCGGTCACGCCGAGATAGACGAACTGCGCGTCGGCGACGAGGCGAGGGACCTTGCCCGAGGTCTCGGTCGTGAGCAGCGTCGACGAGGTCAGCGCGACGGGCCCGCGTCGCACCTCGCCCGTCGAGCGAACATGGAAGAAGACCTCGCCGTTCGAGACGGCGATGGCGTTGACGTCGACCTGGCCGCCGAGGGTCACGCGCGTCCCGTGGTTGGCGTCCTTCCGGACGGCGCTCACGAGGCCCGAGTTGGTCTCGGTCCAGTAGACGAACGTGTCGTCCAGCGCGAGCAGCGACGGCGCCTGGTTGCCGTCGAAGAGCGTGGTGACTCCGGTGCCGTCGACGTTGGCACGCTTGACGTCGCCGTCGCCGAGGGCCGTCCAGTAGACGCCGCTCTCGTCGGCAGCGATGCCTTTCGCGCTGAAGTCGGTCGCGATGAGGACCGGCAGGCACGGCCCGTCGCACGGCGGAATGGGCGGCGCGACGCACGCATCGCCGATGCACGAGTCTGTCGAGGCGTCGCTGGTCGTGGAGGACTCGTCCTGCGGCTTCGCGTCACCGCCCGAGCCCGGCCCTCCGTCCTCGGCCGCTCCTCCCGCGAGCCCGTCTGTGCCGACGATCAGCGAACAAGCCGAAGCCGACACGGAGAACGACAAGAGCAGAGCGAGGGGGTGAGGCTTCACTGGGCTTCCGTGGATCCACGATCGTATCACCAGGGTGTCACTGTTCACGACGTCGCGAGGGTCTCGACTGCAACATTCTCGCAGCAGGAGACGATGCGTGCAGCTTGCAACCGCCGGCACCTGCCTTGCTACAGCGATGGTCATGACGGGTTCGAAGGCTCTCCTAACGTCGGCTCTACTCCTTGCCGTCGTCACGATCGCAGGGAGCTCCGACGCCGGACCGAAGAAGCCAAAGGCACCGCCGAAGGATCCGAAGCCGCCGACCTCCGAGGAGGCGACGCCTTTCGACAAGCAGGCAGCCTCCAGCGCGCTCTCCTCGGTCGATCTCGTGAAGTGCAAGAGCACCAACGCGGTGCGCGGCGAAGGTCACATCATGGTGAAGTTCGAGCCGGCGGGGACCGCGAGCGAAGCGGTCGTCGACAAGGGCCCGTGGGTGGGCACGCCGGTCGCCAAGTGCATCGCAAAGGAGTTCAAGAAGGCGAAGGTCCCCGCGTTCAAGGGTGACGTCGTCCAGGTAGGGAAGTCGTTCCGCTTCGAGTGACGATGCACTAGCGTAGGCGCGTGCATCGCTGGAGTGTCGCGTCCCCGTTCGCGAAGCGTGTCGCGCTCGCGTGCATGTTGCTCGTCGCGGTCCTCTGCATCGCGCGCGTCGCGAGCGCCGAGGACAAGATCGACTACGCCGACGGCCCCGAGGCGTGCCGCGTCTTCCACGCGAAGAACGACCAGGAGCTCGCCGCGTGGAGCAAGACCCAGCCGGCCACGCCGTACGTCTATCCGCAGGACGACAACGTCCTCGGCGCGCCGTGGGGGCCGCTGACCAGCGGTATCGGGTCGACCGCGGATCTCATCGTCGCCAGCGCCATTCCGCACGTCGGAGCGCAGCTCCGTGCCGATGCGCCGGTGGTCGTGATCGCGTGGCCGTGGTCGATCCCGATCGGACCGGCCTACACGTGCTCGCGCCATGTCGGCTCGTTCACGGTGCGCGACTATCGCTATCACCGCGCGCTCGTCGAGCCGACCGTCATCGCCGGGCAGAAGGGCACCGGCTTCCTCACGCGCTTCGGCTACCGCTTCCTCTATCACCCGAGCGACTGGGTGGTGGGCGCCGGCGGCGGCCTCGGCACCACCATCGACCTCGCCGTGAAGGGCGAGCCCACGCGCGCCTCGCTCGGCCCGGAGGCGGTGCTCCAGTTCGGGCACTGCTGCGACGCGAGCTACTTCATCCTCGCCCTGCGGTTCGACCGCTACTTCGCGGGCAGCTCGACGAACATCATCGGCGGCACCCTGGGCTACACGTTCTTCTGAGCCCAGGGTGACGCCTTCGTCTCGTTCGTCAGCGCATCACTGCATCAGGGCGCGGGCTGCGCGACCGTGCTGCTGTCGAGAGTGACCGCGGTCTGCGCGAACAGCCGACCGTTGATCGATGCGCCCGTGTGAAGCGCGATCGCGGTCTGAGTGAGAACGATGCCTTCGAGGTGGGCGGTCGTCCCGACGTCCACGAGGCCGGAGACCTGCCAGAAGATGTTCTTCGGCAGTGCGCCGCCCTTAAGGAGGATCTTCGCCGCGCTCGCCACCGTCAGGTTCTGCGCGATCTGGAAGATCCACACATCCGTCGAGCTGCCGCTCAGCGTGACGTTCGTGGGGATGAGGAGGCCGGTACCCCATTTGTAGACGCCTGGGCTGAGCGTCATGCCCCCGATGTTGCCCGCCCCGAGCTCGGTCGCCTTCGGTGCGCGGCTCGCGGCATCGGTGAATGCAGTCTGCATGTCACCGATCGCGCTGGTCAGGTTCGACGGCGTGGGGACGGCGTAGTCAGCCGCATAGATCCGACCCGTGACCTGCGCGGACGTGGAGAATACGTTCGACGCGTTGGCGATCAACGAGAAGCCGGTGGCGGCCGTCGCTGCGATGGGGCTGACCCCGAGGTCGCCGGTGATGACGGAGGGCGGCACCGTCGAGACGCCGGCCTTCGCGAGGATCACGTAGTTGCCAGCGCTTCGAAGGTTCACGGCGCCAGCCGTCAACGCGCTCGCCTCGCTCGCGGTGTCTGCCGTGCTCTCGTCGTTCGTCGATGCCGCGCCGTCCGAGCTTGCGCATGCGGCGCCGAGCGAGACGAACAGAAGGCCGAGTGCGGTCTTGCACAGAGGGGACTTCGCGATGGATGCGGTGAGGTGCGTAATGGGGATCACTTTCGGAGACGCATCGCGTCTCGCTTCAGGGTGACTGGGCCACGCGCACCGAAAGGTGGCTGACCACGATCTCCACCGGAGCCCGCAAGGTCGTCCGGTGAAACGCAAGCGCATCCTGGGCGCGGCAACTCCGCCGCGCAACGCGGCAAAACGGCCCAATCGGGAATGAGTGTCGCGGATTTCGAGGCGCTACGCCTCACACGCGACACCTCGTCGCTGCCGGGCGAAATCCCGATCTGCCGTCCAGCGCCTCGACCCTCCGAGCGGTCGCGGCTTGCGCGGCGGCGCCGGGCACTGTAGATCGCATGTCCCACTCAGGAGAGGTGACCGAGTGGCCGAAGGTACCCGCTTGCTAAGCGGGCGTCCGTCAAAAGCGGACCGCGGGTTCGAATCCCGCCCTCTCCGCAAGGCTGCAACGCTCCGAAGATCTCACTGGTCGTGCAGGATCTTGTAGCAACCGTGCTGGTAATCGAAGATCGCCAGGGCCTTCGGGTTGTCGCCACCGGGACCGGCCTTCCAGGCCTTGTCCCAGGCGGCGCTCTCGGCCTTGCACGCGACCTCGCGCTGCGGCTTGGGTAGCTTCAACGCGCTCTTGGCGCAGTCGCAGTACGCGTTCGCGGCGGCGTTCGAGCCATCGAGATTTGCCTTCGAACAACCGCTCGCAACGCCGAGCGCAGCGACGACGAAAACGAGAACGGCGGCCTTCGAACGCGGATTGAGCATGAATACCGATCGGTATAGCCGACCGTTCGAAAAGGCCAGAGTGATGCGCTCAACTGACGATGCGGAGCGAGCCCTTGACGACGCCGTAGCCGTTGCCGGTGTCGCCGCTCCGCAGCTCCGCCCAGACGTCGTGGGCACGCGCGGGGGTCTCGATGGCGCGGCGATAGGCGTTCACGAGGCGCGTTACGTCGGCGGCCTGCTCGCGCACCAGCTCGATGCGGAAGCGCGTGACGCCTGCGGCGACCAGCTGCGGCAAGAGCTGCACGGCGCTCTGCGGTCGCGCGTGGAAGACGGTGTTGCGGCACCCGACGTCGGCCTCGACGGGGTGGTCCATGCCGGCGCGGTCGCGCAGCGACACCTGGTGGAGATCGCACGGCCGCCCGCACGTGCGGTGATCGCGGCCTTCCGAGAGCAGCGCCGCGATCACGCAATGCTCCATGTGGAAGAGCGCCATCGGATGGTGGACGATGACCTCCGCCCACGGACCGAACGGAACGCCGGACGCCGACGCGCCCACGAGGTCGAGGAGCTGCGCGGCATCGAGGTCGAACGAGGGCGTGAAGGCCGCGAGGCCGCGACCGAGCACCTCGGCGGCGGTCAGCCGGTTGGTCACGTTGAGCGAGAAGTCGCCGATCGCGACCGGACGACGTTCATCACCGGTGATGATTGCGTTCATCCCCAGGGATGAATCTCGCCCCAGCTCGCGCAGCGCGCCGAGGCCGCGCACCAGCAGCGCGTCGGGCGCGAGCGACGAGACGTAGCGATCGATCTTCTCCTCGCCCGGCTTGCGGATGCGCGGCGGCGCCACGCCCACGAAGGCGCCGCGCTCGCGGAGGAGGCGCAGCGCATCTCCGGTGCCGGTCAGCTCGAGGAAATCGAGATAGACGCCGTCCGCGCCGGCTTCCACCGCCGCCGTGGCCTGCTCCACGTTTCGACACAACACGAAGAGCCCGCCCGCGGGGCGACGATCCTTCGGCGGCGCAGCGCTCGCGAGCAGGTCCGTGTACGATACACTCGTCGTGGCGTGGGTGGCGCTGGCGGTCTCCGCGAGGGCCGAGACCAGCGCGCGCCGTGCTCGGTTGAGCGACGACACCGGCACGATGGTCCCCGCCGGCAAGGCCACCTCGAGTGCTCCCAGCTCGAACGGCGAGTCACCGAGCTTGCCCAGCTTCTCGCGGAGCGCGGCCTCGTCGAGCGGCGCCGACCGCGCCTGCTCGATCATCGCGTCGCCGGTGACGCGCGCGAAGGCTCCCGCCGCAGAGCGTCCCTCGAGGACGAACGGCTCACCGATGCGTCCCGCGATGCGGAGATCGAGCCGCGTGCGAGCCGGTGTCTGCGAGAGGTCGCCGAGGATCTTCTTCGCGCCGGCCGGATCGCTGGTGCGAAAGACGCGACGGCCTGCCGAGCGCGCCTTCGCGTCCGCGCTGCGATGGGCGTCGGAGTTGCCGTTCATGCGCGCGTCGGCCTTCGCTCGGGCGTCGGCATTGGCGCGTGCGTTCACGTCGAGCTTCACGTCGGGTCCCAGCCACACGTAGACGGTGTCGCCGGGGCTCGCGCGCTCCACGTCGCGGCCGCCGACCGAGAGCGTCCAGACGCGGCCGCCCACCTCGCCGTCGCTCGCGAAGCCGCCCTCGACGAGGATGCCGTCGCCGCGCGCGAGCTCTACATCGAGATCGACGACGAGCGACGTGCGCCCACGGAACGGCTCGATGCTCCGCAGGAGACCGACCTCGAGGCCGCGGTGATCGCAGGCGCGTCCTTCGACGAGCCGCTGATGATCGACGCCCTCGAAGAAGCCGGTTCCGGAGCCGCGCGTGAAGGTCTGGAGCGCGGCGCGCCGCTCGTCCTCGGAGGGAGCGACGCCGTCGCCGACGGCGGCGTCGATGGCCTTGCGATAGAGGCGCGTGGTCGCGCCGACGTACTCCGGGCCCTTGAGGCGGCCTTCGATCTTGAGCGACGAGACGCCGAGCTTCACGAGATCGGGGACGAGCGCGGACGACTCGAGGTCCTCCGGCGACAGGAGGTACGCGCGATCGGCGGTGTCGACGAGCTCGCCGTCGACGACGAGCTCGTACGGCAGCCGACAGGCTTGCGCGCACGCGCCGCGATTGGCGCTGCGCCCGCCGATGGCCTCGCTCGTGAGGCACTGCCCCGAGTACGAGATGCAGAGCGCGCCGTGGACGAAGACCTCGACCTCGACGTCCGTGCCGCGTCGCACCTTGGCGATGTCCTCGAGCGACAGCTCGCGCGCCAGGATCACGCGCGTGGCACCGACCTCGCGCGCCAGCTCCACCGAAGAGGCATCGGTGCACGTCATCTGCGTCGAGGCATGGATGGGGAGGTTGGGCGCGATGGCCCGCGCGAGGCGCGCCACCCCGAGATCCTGCACGATCACGGCATCGACGCCGGCCTCGGCGCAGGCTCGAACCGCGGCCTCGACACTGGGAAGCTCGGCGTCGAACACGAGCGTGTTGAGCGTCACGTACCCGCGCGCACCGTGCTCGTGGAGCCAGCGCATGGTCGCGCCGAGCTCGGCGGCATCGAAGTTCGTGGCGCGAGCGCGAGCATTGAAGCCCTGGAGGCCGAAATACACGGCATCGGCGCCGGCCCGGACCGCGGCCTCGAGCGCAGCACGGTCGCCCGCGGGTGCAAGGAGCTCAGGCCTCGGAGGCGGCATCGACATCGTTGGGCGGTCTCTAGCGCAATCCTTGGGGAAATCACCCCTCGTTCGTGCGGACCCGCGTTCCAGCGCGGGATTGCCGCGGCCGCGCTCCCACTCTCACTCTCACTCCGCGC
>JAYTZB010000301.1:0-1745 GCA_043742085.1 Polyangiaceae bacterium | reverse complement strand
AGGTGGACGATCAGACGCGCGACCAGCCGCCTGCCTTCGAGGCACAGCGACGCGATTCGTGAGACGAGCTCTTCGTCGGAGAGAGAGGTCTGCTGCATGCGCCTTCCTACACCCTCGATTTCGATCGCGCGCAATCGCGCCGAGCCGCGCGATCGCCGCTCAAATCACGGTCAAAACCCTCCGCCTCCCGAAACGCGTACCTCGCGGCGCGCGGAGCGAAGAACGCGTCGTCTCGACCGACCCCGCTGACTCTGACGCGACATGCTCGCCAATTGTGTCTACAAAAAAGTAACTCGCACGACTCGATGTTTGCTGTCGCCAGCAACAGTGAATCGTCGATGTATCCGCGCGCGCAGCGCGCGTGAGGCGCCGCAGGTCACCCGACGCCGGCAGGCACGCGACGCCCCCGCCCGTCGCCCCCCCCGCCCTCCCTTGCAGCCTCTCCGAAGCCGCTCCAGGTCACCACGACGTCACAGATCGCGATGACCCCCGCCGCCGTCGCCCCGTGTCACCGGAAGAATGCGTGCATGTCTGCCTCGGCGGGCGCGTTGAACGTCAGCTCGACCCGCCGCTCCGGGTGGAAGGCCAGCGTCAACTTCGCCATACACTCTGTCATCGGCTCGGTCGGCGTCTCGATAGATCTCGCAACCGGTCAGACCCTCCCAACCGAGCTGTAATTCCAGCCCCCGCGACAATTTCGGTGCGACGCCGGCCGGAGGCGCCGCGCGGCGTATGACTAATCCGGGCTAGTCGGCGCCTGCGACGAGGACCGCCGCGCTCAACGCTCGGTCGTCGGTCGCGCCGACCTGAACGCGCGCGTACAGGCCTGCCGCCTCGCCGCCCAGCACGAACACGCCGTAGTTGACGACCTCTCCGCGCGGTCCCTCCTTCGCGCGGAACCAGCGCTGCACGATCCACCGACCCGGTCGCGCATGAGCCAGCGACTCCTTCCACACGTCGGCGGTGACGAGCTTGCCGATCACCACCTCGTCGCCCTCGGCGCCGTAGTCGCTCTTGAGGACCCATTCGTCCTTCTGCGCGATGAGCTGCTCGACGTGGATCGCCTCGAGGCGGCGCGTCACCGGAACATGCGCGCGGATGGTCTCCTGCGAGCGCCGTGAGAAGCGATGGATCTGCTCCCACATGAAGGCCATCGCTCGCTTGTTCTGGGGCACGACGGCGCCGAAAGGATTCACGACCACCGCGCTGCCCTCGAGCATCGCGGCCAGCACCGCCTCGAGCGGCTCCTCGAGCGGCCGTGGATCGAGGAGCTCCTCGTCGTCCCAGGCGCTCTGGCGCTCGCCCCACCAGTCCGTCTTGTAGTGACGGAGGACGAGGGAGATGACGTCGTCGAACAGCACGAGGCCGCGCTCGTCGTGCGTGAGGTTGTACGGAGACCCGAGGACGATCTCCCAGCCTCGCTCCTCGAAGGTCTTCCTGTAGAGCCGCACCAGCGACAGATCCTCGGGCAGCTCGGTGGGGTAGACGATGCCGAGACGGCGCGGAGCACCCGGCCGCAACCGCGCCGACGCCAGGAGCTCCGTGACATCGGCGAACCGCTGCGCGAGCCCTCGATTCGGATCCACGGTGCCCGCGCGCGCCGCCAGCGGCCCGAGCACGATGGCCTCGGCCTCGCCGGTGGGCGTGTCGCAGTTCAGCTCGGCGATCTGGAGCCCGTCGTCGGTGATGAAGACGTCGGCGCGGGCGATCACGTGCCACAACGGCTGCGAGGCGAGCCACATCGC
>JAYTZB010000300.1:0-3607 GCA_043742085.1 Polyangiaceae bacterium | reverse complement strand
GCGTCCCCGACGGGATTCGAACCCGTGTTAGCGGCGTGAAAAGCCGCGGTCCTGGGCCTCTAGACGACGGGGACCAGACGAACGCCCCTACGTACCGTCCCCCTCCCCGGCTGTAAATAGCTCTTTCTTATCGCGCGATCAGCACCTCGATTACCCGTGCGCGTGAGCGGTCGACCGCAGCCGTACGCGTCCGTCAGTTCAGCAGCGACGAGGAGATCGGGGCGTCGTCGAGGTCCGAGACGCCGTCGACCGTGGCGGCGCGGACCTGGTCGCCCGCGATGGCCACGACGCGGAAATGCCCCACCGTGACCTGGCGTTCGAGCCAAAGAGCGACGGCGATGCGCGTCTCGGCATCGACGTTCGACGCCGTCAGGATGCGCGTGAGGACGTCCTTGGTCACCATCAACGACACCACGAGCTCCTCACCACGATGGTTCGCCGCACGGATCATCTGCGCGACTTCGGCCTTCGCGGCATCGCCCTCGATGCCCAGGTCACCCGCGAGATCCGAGGCGATCAACGCCATGCCCAGCTCACTGGCGCCGTCGAAGCTGGCGAAGACGAAGCTCCGCGTATCACGACCCGCGCGCAGCAAATCGCCCACCGCTTCCGGGAGGCTCGTCAGTGCATGGTTGAACAGCTCGTCGGCTTCCATGAACGTCTCCGTGGTTCTCGAGACGTCACGCAAGCTTCACGCCATCCGATGCGACCACCAAGAATGCTGCGGCGGCCCGACCCAGGCGCCGACCCGCGCGATCAGAACTGCAGCCCGAGCCCCACGCGCAGCCCGCCGCGCGTGCTCGGCGATGCGAGGAAGAAGCGGTCGTGCGTCGTGTCGTCACGGACCGTTCCGACACCGTAGGTATCGAAGATGCCGGCGACCTCCAGGAACACCGGGCCGATGTCGATCTGCATGCCGAGATCCACGAGCCACGTCGCCGAGAGGCCCGAGGCTTTGTGTGTACTCTGCATGCCGGTGAGGCCCGCTGCGGTGTGGATGTCGGCGCTGACGAACGTGCCGTGCACGCCGACCCCGGTACCGAGCGTGAAGCGCACCGGACCGTTCGTCGTGAAGCGCAGCGCCGGAACGATCTCCCAGTGCGTGACGGTGGTGCTGCTCTGCGCCGCCGCGTTCGTGATCGCATACGTGGCGCCGGTCTGCCCGCCGCCGCCGTTCACTTCGAACCCGAAGCCGCGCGAGACGCGGTACCCCGCCCGCACCCCGACCGCCGCGCCGCTGAACGAGCGCCTCGTCCCGCCCGCGTGCTCGCCGAGGACCTCGGCCAGCGTGAGGCTCTGGCCTTCGTAGGCCAGCATCGGGACGATGTAGCGCTTCTTCAGCTCCGGCGGAGGACGGCGCACCGGCGGGTTGTAGACGGGCGGCAGCTCGCCGGGACGCTGCAACGTCATCGGGTACTCGACGCTTGCACCGGAGGAGACCACCACGTCGGCGGTGGTCGTCTGGTAGTCGGGGGCGTTCACCGTCACGCGGTGCGTGCCCGCCGAGAGCTTTCCCGACCACGTTCCGCGGCCCACCTCGGCGCCGTCGATCTGGATGATGGCCTCGGGCACGTTCGGTCGGATGGTGAGCACGCCCTGCGGCACGCCGAGCTCGAAGGTGGCATCGACCGGAGAGCCCGCGAGGATCGACAGCTTCTTCTCCGGGGGATCGGCGAGCCCCTCCGCATGCGCGGTGAAGACGTGGATGCCTGGCTCGAGCCGCACCGGACGTCGCAGCGCCGCCGGCGAGAGCGCCCTGCCGTCGACGGTGACCACGACGTTGTCGACCGGCTGCTTGTCCGCCGCGGAGATCACCTTGAGCCGCACCGTTGCGACCACCTTCGAGAGCGTGACGAGCTCCTGCTCCATCGAGGCCCGCACCTCGGGCTTCAGCGTCCCTTCGGCCGTCCCCGCTCCCCCCTCGTCGAGCGCCTCGTCGAAGGCGGTCGCGGCTTCGATGGGCTGACCGAGGCCCTTCAAGCATAGGCCGATGTTCTGCTTGATGCCCGCCGACGGCTTCTCGCGGTACGCGGCGCGGAACGACTCGAGCGCGGGAGCGTACTGCTTGCGATCGTAGAGCTCGACCCCCTTCCGGAAATGGACGCGCGCCGCGGCCTCGTCGGCGAGCGCCACGCGCGACACGACGACGATGGTGACGACCATCGCCAGGAGTCGGGCGATGCGGCCCATGCAGCTGATGCGAGGAGTGAACGGCAGGGTCAAGGGAGGTCGCGCTGGATGTCGAGAGGCTTCGTCGAGGACGGCCTCGGCACGGGATGCGTGACCCCCGTGCCGCTCCGTACCGTCGTCGAAGGCGTACCCGGCTTCGCGGACGCGGTCGAGAGCGGCGCACTGGACGGCGATGCAGAGGGCATTGCAGCAGCCCCGGAAGGCGTCGCGGAGGGCATCGTCGACGGCGCTGCGGTGGCCGATCCCGATGGGATCGCCGTCATCGACGTCGTCGACGCCGGTACCGGTGTGATGGGCGGCGGCTTCTTGTCGAGCGTCGCGATGATCCCGAACGTCACGGCGACGCCGGTGAGCGTCGCCAGCGCCGCCGTGACGAGCGCGACCCCGAACGGCCGCTTCCCCGGCTTCGCCTTCGCCGCCGTCGCCTTCGCGCTTCCTGCGGACGGCCTCGACCCACGCGACGCGTCTCCGCTGGGCCGGTTGCCCGCATCGCTCGCGTGCGTCGCCTTCGCCTTCGGCTTCGCGCTCGCGTCGACCTTCGCGCTCGCCGGCACCGCCGCGCCCGCCGCATCGAGCGACCCGACCCCGAGCCGCGTCGCTGCGCTCAGCCCGCTCGCCTCCTCCGGTATCGACGGCCGCGACGAACGCACCGGCGAGCCATCGAGCATCGTCGCGTCGAGCGCATTCACCGCCGCGGGCTTCGCGACGGGCTCCGCGACCAACGGCTCCGCGACGGGATCGAGCGGGACCCGCGCGCGCTCCTCCGGCGCCACCTCGTGCAACGCGGCGAGCATCGCCTCCGCGGTCGCGAAGCGCTTGTTGCGATCGCGCGCGAGCGCCCGCGCCACGAACGCGGAGACCGGCGCCGGCACCGACGGCTCGATGGTCCAGACTTCCGGCGCATCGCGCATGCAGATCGAGAGAATGACCTGCTCGTAGCTCTCGCCCGTGTGCGGCGGTCGCCCGGTGAGGCACTCGAAGAGGATGGCGCCGACGCTGTACAGATCCGTACGACGGTCCACGTCGGGCGAGGCCTGCGCCTGCTCCGGCGACATGTAGAACGGTGTCCCGAGCACCGTGCCGCGACCGGTGAGAGCGAGCGGGCTCGTCGTGTCACGAGGCCGCTCGATCTTCGAGATGCCGAAGTCGACGATCTTCGCGAAGAGCGGATCGGTGTCGTGCTTCACGAGGAAGACGTTGTCGGGCTTGAGATCGCGATGGACGATCCCCGCGGCATGCGCGCGTGCGAGGCCCTTCAGCACCTGCGCGATGACGTGCATCGCTTCGCCGAGCGGGATCCGCGTGAGGCGGCGCAGTCGCTGGCCCAGGTCCTCGCCGCGCAGCAGCTCCATCACGAGGTACGGGCGACCGTCCTCGGTGCCCGCGTCGAACACGGTCACGATGTGCGCGCTCTCGA
>JAYTZB010000299.1:0-3409 GCA_043742085.1 Polyangiaceae bacterium | reverse complement strand
GCGCTCGTCGTCGCCCGCCTCGGGCGCCGCGGGCTTCTGTCCGGCCTTGCCGGCGCCGGTCCGCAACGCGAGCTCCGCGCGGTAGGCGGCGTCGCCGGGGGCGAGCTCACGAGCGCGACGGAGCGCGACCAGCACGAGCTGCTGGTCCTTGGGATCGCTCGAGGCCGCGGCGAGCTCGCGTGCGAGCCCGGCCCACGCCTCGGGGCGGTTCGGTGCCCAGCGCGCCGCCACGCGATAGAGCAGCGCCGAGACATCGTGCGCGCCGGCGTCGGTCACGTGCTTCGCGACGGAGAGCGCCTCGTCGGCGTCGTCCATGCCGCCGGCGAACGCGTCCTGCGCGGCCTTGACCACCTCGTCCTTGCCGCGCGAGCCCATGGCGTCGACCAGGACCTCGCCGCGGATGCCGCGTCGCGCGAGCTCCTCGGTCACGGTCATCCAGAGCTTCGTATCGTGCGTGCGAGCGAGGCCCGACAGGTCCACGAGCAACGCATTCGGCACGCGCTGCGGTCCCGCGCGGAAGGCGGCCGTGAGATCGTGCATGGCCTGGATGGTGAGCGCGTCGACGCGCAGCGAACGGAGCGTGCGCGCCGTGAGGAGCACCGCGTCGTCGTCCTTCTTCGTGTCGATCTTGGTGCCACGCACCGAGGCGATCGCCCAATCGGGCATGTCGGTGTCGAGGTGCTGCTCGACGAGCCGGCGATCGACGAAGGCCTGCGTCGCGGTGTCGTTGGACTTCGCGGCGAGCGTGCGCGCGCGGTAGAGGCGACCGCTCTTGTTCGCGCCGGTGCTGAGCCATGCCGCCATCGCGACGCGGTCGGCATCGAGGTCCTTCGACTGGAGCATCGCGTCGAGCTGGCCCGCCGCGCGCGGGCTCTTGAGGTCGTCGGCGCCGCCGAGCGTCCGCACGATCGCCGCCGAGAGGAGCCCGTCGCTCGAGCCCTTGCCGCCGACCGAGCGGAGCAGCGGTGTCGTCAGCTTGGTGGGCTTCACGGTGCCCCAGCCGATGGTCTCGCCGGGCTTCATCGAGAGATCGCCCGACGCATCGACGCGCAGCGCGCCGTGCTTCGCGTCGGTGAGGCGGATGCGAACGCGTCCCGAGTCCTCGAGGGCGCCGGTGCAGACCTTGGCGTAGACGAGGTGAGAGCCGGCGCTCGCGTCGACCTGGGCAGCGATGCGATCGAGGTGGGCGCTGCCGTGTACGTCGTCGCTCTTGCCGATGTCGACGCCGTCGAACACGAGGCGCGCTTGCCCCGCCGCAGCGAGCCGCACGATGACCGGCGCCGCCGCGGCGAGCTTGATCTTCGACGCGACGAACGTGCAGCTCTCCTTGCGAGGATGCACGAACATGTCGAGCGGAAGGCCGCGCCCTTGCGCGAACGTCGCCGGCACGGCGCGCCATGCGACCTCGACGGTGCCCCACGAGTAGAACGTCTTCGGGTCGCCGAACGCGGCGGCGTTCTTCGGCTGCTCGGGACCATCGTGCGCCTCGAGCCCGCCGCCGGTGTCGCGGAAGGGGCCGAGGACCGAGACATCGGTGACGATGCCGACGCTGCGCGCCCTCTCGGCGCCGGCCGCCGTCCCTTCGTCGGAGGCGAGCGTCCGCGCAAGCGCGGCGGCTTCGCTCCGGACCTCGGGGCTCACCGACGAGGCGCCGGCGATGTCCGCGAGCGCATGCTCGGCGCCGTCATTGGTCGCGCGATCGCCGAGCGACGCGATCACCGACAGCGCCGCGACGACGTCCGTCTCGCTGGCCTTCGTCGAGAGCGCGCGTCGCTTCTGCGCTTCGACGAGCGCATCGGGGGACTCCGCCGTGAAGCGGCCCGGGCCCTCGGCGGTGCTTCCGCCGCCGGCGCCGGTGCTGCCAGTGCCGGACGCTGCGGTCGGACCGACGTTTCCAGGCTTGCCAGCCGTCGACCCGCCCGCAGGAAGTGCCGCCGACGGCAGCGCATCGCCACGCGCCGGGCCCGCGCCGAAGAGACCGAGACCCAGCGACACACACAGGGGCAACAAGAGGAGGAGGCTCCCCCGCCCGCGGCGCATGTCAGCCCCGAACCGCCCCGTCGTTCGCGTGCTCATGGCCGGGCACTGTACTCGGATTTCCCGGCACTTAGTCCCGCCTGCGCGCGTGAAATGGCAGCGCCAGAGCTCGTCGCAGGAGCTCGCAGCGAGGTCCGGGCTTGCTTCTCGTGACCGATGCGCCAGACTGCAGCCGGCTCGACGAAGCGCGCACACGGTCGCACACGGTCGCATATTGAACCACCATCAACGCAAGCCTTATATCCCGCTGCCGCCGGCCCTGCCGCGCTTCTCGCTTCCTCAGGATGGTCGCGAAGCTGCAGACGATTTCGACGTCGCGGCGACGTCGCAGCGTCCGACGATCCGTCCTGGCCGTGCGAGCCCGGCGAGCGTCCGCGTGCGCAAGAACATCTCCGCCGACGCGACCGCCGAGGTCCAGGTCGAGGACATCCTTCTCGAGCTCTACGCCGAGAATCCGCCGCCGCCCATGACGCGGCGGTCACCCGGCGTGGATCCGCGTGTCGAATCGGCCGAGGCCCGCGACTCGATCGCGATGGCGATCGCATCCATCGTTCCGCCGGGACCCGCGCAGAGCGCGGCCGTCGACGCGCTGCTGCGCGCGTCCGATCCGGCATTCGCGCCATATGCGCCGTACGCGCCGTACGCGCCGTACGCGTCGGGGGTCGATCAGGAGACGCCGAGCGTCGGCCCGATGGTGCTCGCCAGCGCGCCGCCGCCCGCGCGGATCCGCGACGCTCGCGCCGCCCGATCGAGCCGCGGTCTCGCCATCGCGATCTGGGCGATCGTGATCACGGTGGTCGGCGTCGCAGCCGGCGCAGCGATGGTCCTCGGCGCTCGCAACGGTACCTTCGCGCGCATGCGCGACGGCGCGAAGTCGATGGCCGCACGCGCCACGTCGAAGCACGACGCGCCGGTCGCGATTGCCGCCGCTGCCGCGCCCGTCGCTCCCGCGCCCGTCGCTGCCGCGCCCGTCGCTTCCGCGGCCGTCGCTCCGGCCTCGGAGGTCTCCGCCGCGCCGCCGTCCGATCCCACCGTTCCCACCGTCTCGATCGACGCGTTGCCGAAGCCTGCGGTCGCCGCGAACGAATCGCTGGTGACGCTCCCCGCCTATGCCCAGGGCCATCGTGTCTTCCTCGACGGCCGCGTCCTGCCGGTCGTCCCCGGCACGCCCACGAGCATCAAGTGCGGCCGTCACATGCTCAAGATCGGCTCGGCGCGCCGGGCGCGCGTCCTCGACTTCGCGTGCGGACGCGAAGTCATCGTTCAGTGACGCCTGCGCTACACTTCGGTCGATGATCGAGGACGCAGCTGAGAGCGCGGGCGAGGCTCCGGACGAGGGAGACTGGGTCGAGGTGCGCCGCGCCACGACGCC
>JAYTZB010000298.1:0-13940 GCA_043742085.1 Polyangiaceae bacterium | reverse complement strand
ACCACCGCGCAGCCGGCGAGCACCGCATACGAGGCGAGCGAACGCCGGCGGCTCGGCGCGCTCATGGCGACGAGGAGCGCCGCGAGCGCAAAGCCGGCGAGCGCGAGGACGATGGCGATGGTCCCGATGGAGAGCGTGTCCATCAAGACGAAGCCGGTGAGCAGGCTCCCCGCCGCCGAGCCGATGATGTTTGCAAGATACACGTAAGAGAGCCGCACGCCCGCGCGATCGTCGGCGTCGATGCCGAAGTGGCAGACGAGCGGCAGGATCGCGCCGAGGAACGCGGCCGAGACCGCGACGACGGCGAGGCCGAGGCGGAAGTCCGTGAAGTGGGCCGACCAGGCGAAGGCGGGGCCGACCAGCGAGCCGATGACGTTGGCGATGACGACGAACACCGCCAGCGCGCGGAGCTGGCGTACGTCGCCGCCCTTCTCGCGGCAGTAGACGGCGACCGCCCGCGAGCCGACGGCGAGACCGAGCAGATAGGCAGCGAGGAGCAGCCCGAACGTGGACGCGATCCCGCGCGTCATGACCGCGAGGAGCCGGTACCAGACGATCTCGTAGGAAAGCGCCACGAAGCCCGAGCAGCCCGCGACCAGGATGGCGAGACGAAGTCTCATGCGCGCGGAGAATCCTCCGCGCTGCCTCGCGGCGTCAATCGCTCGTTATGCCTCGCGATGCCTCGCTACGCGAGCGGCCAGCGGACGAGCGACGCGGTGCGTGCAAGGATTCCCGCCTTCTGCCGCGCCTGCCGGTATACGGCGCCCGCGGCAGCGTCCATCGTCGCGAGATCGTCGGTGTCCACGCGGACGCCGTGGCGGACGCGCTCGAGGATCGTTGCGCACGTCTCCATGCCCTCGATGCCGACGCGCTTCGCCAGCGCCTCGGGCTGCTCGTCGTTCGCGGCGTGGATGCCCGCGTCGCGCAGCCCGATCAGCATGCGCTCCCAGTGATTCGAGATGCGCTGGTCGAGCGTCTCCGCCCAGAAGGGCCGCGCGAGATGGCGCAACGTGAGCTTGCGACGAAGCGCGCGCACGAGCAGATGCAAGCCGAGAACGCTGCCGCACAGCACGAGCACCGACTTCCAAGGCGGCGCACCGGCGATGGTCGGAGGCGCAGCCGCGGGTGCGAGGACGATCACGGCCGCGTGCTGGCCGGATCTTCCGCTGACCATCGTCGATGCCTGCTGCGCCGGCGCCGGCGTGCTCGACGCTCCGGGCGTGATCGCCTTGGGCGGCGGCGGGGTCGGCGGCGCAGCCGTCTGCGCGTAGGCAAGCTCGGAGCCCACCTCGGCGTTCGGCGCCGTCGAAGGCGAGATCACCGGTGGCGACGAAGGCGCGGGAGGTGTCTGCGCGAAGCCGCCCGTCGTGGTCGCAGGATACGAGCCGTACCCGCCTCCGCCATAGCCGTAGCCGGTGCCATAGCCATACGACGGCGGCGACGCGCCCGTGCTGTGAGACGTGCCGTCCGACCCTGCTGCGCCGAGGCCGTCGTAGTCGTCCGTCAGGTTCGTCCACGCCGGCTCGCCGTCCTGGCACACGGTCGTGCACGGCGGCGTCGTCGTGGCGAGATCCTGGTCCTCGTCGTGACCGTGGACGAGCGGAAAATACTCGCGGACGCGCACGCGCTTCGCCGCGACGAGCGAGGGCTGCGCGCAGCAGTGTTGCGTGCTTCCTCCGCCGCCCGCTGCCGGGGTCGTGCCGGCCGACGCGGCCGCGGGCGTCGTTTGCTTGGCGTGCTCGGTCTGCCAGAGGTGCGGCGCGATCCAGGCTGCGAGCACCATCGCGGAGCCGCCGGCGAACGCCGTCCACGCGTACTGCGAAGCGGCACGCAGCGGCGACGCACGCAGCACCTCGCGCGAGAGCGGCGTCGCGAGGCGCAGTGCTCCGTGCGTGTGCCATAGCGCCACCCGACGCGTCTCACGCGCGCGGAGGAACGCCACGAAGAGCGCTGCGAGCCCCACGACGAGGGGAAGCGCAGCGCGCGTGTCGAAGGCCGCTGCGCCGCCGGACCCGTCGAGAATGACGAGCATCCACAGCACGGCCGGATACCAGAACGCGAGCAGGCCGCCGCGCTCCGAGAGCGCGAGATAGCCGCAGATCAACGCCGGCACGAACGCGTAAAACGACGTCTCGGCCGGCCCGCGCAGCGTGTCGTGGAACACGATGAGGAACACCGGCGAGACCCATAGCGCCATCATGCCGAGCGCCGCGAGCACCCACGCACGCACGCGCGCCCATGCGATGAGCTGCCCGAGCCCGAGGCCCACGATCGTGCCGACCCACAGCGGGAGGACCTCCTCGAGCGCATCGACGCGCTGGAGGGTGATCCCGGTGAGGCCACAGACCACGAGGAGCCAGTAGAGGAGGGGCGCGGTCGCGGTGGGCCGAGGAACGGCCTGCGACGTCGTCCGGGCGGAAGGCTGCGAAGGCTGCGGTGAGGCCGTCATCGTGTCGCCTCGATCCGGATCGCGCCGTCAGCGGCGGGAAGCACGAAGAAGCTGCCGGGCAGCGGCCGCACGACGTCGCCTCGCATGCCGAGCACGAGCGCCCGGTCCCGCCGCGCGAGCGCGGTGCGCGTCTCTTCACGGCGTCGCAGCGACCAGCGGTTCTCGGAAGAGCCCATCGGGTAACGGAGCCGTGCGCCGGACGGTGACGGCCACGGCGGCTCGGGAGATAGCGCGGTGGGGAAGACGACGATCCAGCGAACACTCCCCGGTTCCTGCGGACGCGCGAGGACCGCGCGCGAGACGACGTAGGTGGCCTCGTCCGTGAAGAGCGCGTCGACCGGAATTTGGCTCTGCCACTGCACCTGCGCGCCGATGCGCAGCGCGGCGTCGGGCGCGCGGAGCATCAGCTCGTGACGCGTCACTGCGACGCCGTCACCGCGCGGCATCGCAACGGCGAGCGTGACGCGCGCTCCAGACTCGATGAGCGCCTTCCCGACCGCGAGCCACACGCTGACCATCGAGTCGAGCAGCTCGTGAGGCGCGTCGCACGCGAGCGTGTCGGCCTCGGGGAAGAAGGTGTCGAGCACGAGACGCACGCGCGGACGATCGGGCGGGATCTCGTCGGGAAGACGGACCACGAGCTCCCGGGACGACGCTGACCGCATCCAGTGGATGCGCCGGACGTCGTCGCCTTGCTGGTACTCGCGGAGGTGGAACTGGCCCTCGGTCGGAATACGCGATGCCGGACGCGGGGCTCGCGGACCATACCCGCGATCGAGGAGCGGCACGGTCTTCTCGGCATCGCGCATGCGCGGCAGCACGGTCACGTGCGCCGCCGACGTGCTGACGCGCACCGAGCGACAGAGCCCGAACGTGTCCTGCAGCCAGACCTCGAGCGGCTCGGCATCGTGCTCGCCGCGCACCGCCGGGCCGACAGCGGCCTCGAGCAGCACCTCCGCACCCGACTCGCCGGCCTCGAGCACATGACGGCTCGTGGCGAAGCGGGGACCGACGCGACCGGTCACGAAGAGCCTGAAACCAAGGGGGATCCGCACGCCGTCGAAGCGAAGCTGCTCGACGACGGCGTCGCCTTCGGTCACCACCTCGGGCACGAAGCGCCGGCCGATGGTGGCGCCGCGCAACGGATCCGCGGAGCGGAGCGCGACGTACGCGAGCAGCACCACCGCATGGAGCAGCCCGGTGCCGAGCAGGCCGACGACGGCGAGGCTCGCGTAGCCGAGCCACACCGCGCCGATGATGGCGAGCGCGGAGAGCCACGCGAGCGCCGTGCCCGCCGACGTGAGCACGTCCATCTGCGCGATCACCGGCACCGTGCGCGTGACGGCGTCGCGTCCGCGGCGCGCCGTCAGCGCGATACCGCGAACGATGAGCGCGTTGAGCAGCAGCACCCACAGGCCGCCGAGCGTGTACGCGACGCCGTTGAGCAGGTCACCCGGGTGCGCCGCGGTGAAGGTCACGTACCACGCAGCCCACGACGGAACGAAGAGCGAAGCGATCCGGAAGAGATGCTTCGGCCACACGCGAGGTGGCGTCACCGCTGGGGCGCTCACCGCCCGTGCCCCGCCGCCGGAGCGCCCAGCATGCGCAGTCGATCCCGCACCTCCGGCGCCGAGATCCACAAGCGATGACGGAGCACGTCGGGTGCCATGTCGAGGAGATCGTCGATGGTCACGAACTCGCGACCCGCCAGGATCGCGCGCGCCTGGGCCGCGCGCATCCAGGCGAGCGTGGCGCGGGGGCTCACGAGGTTGCCGTTCGTGGCGGTGCGACGGAGACCGTCGACGTAACCGACCGCGGCGCGCTTCACCTCCGGCGACGCATGGATCATGGGCACGGTGCGCTGCCACTCGACGAAGGCGTCCGCCGAGATCACCGGCGCGACCGCATCGTGCGAAGGCGCCGACCCGGCGAGGTGCGTGTCGAGCACGCGGACCTCGTCGTCGGGCGTGGGGTACCCGAGCTCGAGCATGACCATGAAGCGATCGATCTGCGCTGCAGGCAGCGGGAACGTGCCGTCGTGGTCCTGCGGATTCATGGTGGCGAGCACCTGGAAAGGATCCGCCATCCGATGCGAGACGCCGTCGACGGTGACGGTTCGCTCCTCCATCACCTCGAGGAGCGCGGACTGCGTCTTGGGGGTCGCGCGATTGATCTCGTCGGCGAGGAGGATGTTCGTGAAGACGGGGCCCGGCCGGAAGACGAACTTGCCCGCGTGCGCGTCGTAGATGGTGCCACCGGTGACATCCATCGGCATGAGGTCGGGCGTGAGCTGCACGCGTCCGAAGCGCGCGCCGAGCGCGGCGGCGATGGTCTTGCACAGGAGCGTCTTGCCCACGCCTGGCGCATCGACGAGGAGCACGTGCCCGCGCGCGGCCATCGCCGTGAGCACGCGGCTGACGACATCATGCTTGCCGATGACCACGCGATCGACGGCCGCGAGGACCTCGAGCATCTCGGCCCGCACGCGCGCGACGCGCGTACGCAGCGGGTCGATGACCGGCGGTGCGCGGCGCGCCTCGACGTCCGTCGATCGATAGACCTGGTTCTGGACCACGACTCTCTCCTCGGGGATCGAGACCCCTTGATGACGCGGAAGGTTCCCTATCAACGTGCGAGCGATGCGTTCTGTGACAAGACCCCCGCCAACGCTCGCGAGCGCCGGCGTCGTCCCGCCGCTCCGCAGATTCCACAGTCCGAGGTAGGCGAGCGCCATACGCCGGCGCAGCGGCTCGTCACCCGCGAGCTCCAGGAGGAGGTCGGCCAGCGCGCCGCGGAGGTGCTCCGGCATCAGGGGTGCCAGCTCCTCGGGCGTCGAGACGACGAAGTCGCGCTCCGAGAGCGACGGCAGCGAGAGCCGTACCAGCCCTCGATTTGCCTGCTCGACGAGGCGAGCGGCATCGTCCGGCAACGGGCCGGCGGCGAGCAGGACGGAGGCGACGAGGCGACCGGCCTCGTTGCTCGAAAAACCAAGGCTCGTGGCTGCCATCGTCAACGGGGTGCGGCGCCCTCGAGAATGACGAACGAAAGGAGAGGCGAATTCATTCCCTCGAACGTCGGGTACGATGGGCACATGAGCGGTGGCCGGCGTCTCGTACTGCGCCTCGCGTGGCTCACCGGCGTGGTGCTCACGATCGCGGCCTGCTCGTTGACCGATCTGTCGGGCCTCAGCGGCGGCGCCGAGGCCGATGGCGGAAACGGCAGTGGCAGCGACGGCAATGGCAGCGACGGCAATGGCAGCGACGGCGGCGCGAACGATGCGCGCGCGAATGACGCGGGCGAGACGGGAGCGAGCGGCAAGGACGCGGCGCCGTGCACCGTCCTCGCGAACGGCAAGTCGTGCACGTCCGACTCCGACTGCTGCTCCCGGAACTGCTACGCGGGCCAGTGCGAGTCACGCCGCAACGGTGCGGGATGCGTCCAGAACGCGAACTGCGACAGCAACAAGTGCGTAGCGGGCAACTGTACGGGCACGGGCAACGGCTCCGACTGCGTCAGCGACGATCAGTGTGACTCGCACAATTGCTACGCCGGCTTTTGCGAAGGCAATGGTCCCGGCGCCAGCTGCACGCAGCCGTCGAACTGCACGTCGGGCTTCTGCAAAGCCGCCCAGTGTCAGTGAGTCGAGCTCACGAGAGGCCGGCGGTGACGATCTCCGACAGCATCACCCTCGCTTCGCCGCCGACCTGCTGAACGGTCGCGAGATCGGCCTCGGCATCGAAGAGGATGGCGAGGACGTGCCCGCGCGCGACCGCATAGATCGACACGTTCCATCCGCCGAGGTCGCCGGCGACGGGCGTGAGGAGCTCGACGACCGTGCCAGCCTCTGCGAGCCGCTTGCCGGAGAGCGCAGCGCGCAATGGCGCCGGGACCTCGTCCTCGTCACCCGAAACCGCCACCGCAACCCCGTCGACATCGACCAGCAGCACCACATGAGCGCCGGTCATCTCGTGGATGTCCTCCATCGCTCGGAAGAGATCGATCTGCATCGCGCTGGGGCCGGCCGTCATCGAACGCACAGTGCCAGCGCGCGGCGCGGACGCCAAGCGATGACGCGCTTCGCACGTCACGCGCCCGTGCGACCGACGTGTGTCAACCGCCCGGGGGCAAGCCGCACTGCATGGCGCACGTGCCGAGCGCACTCTCGCAGGCTTGAGCGTTGGCGGCGCACGACGCGTTCCAGCAGGTGTCGTCGCACGCCTGATCCTGGCAGACGGCCGAGCACGTCCAGTACTGCGCGGCGACGCCGGTGGCGGCGTGGTCGCGGTGCTCGCAGGCGCGGTCGTCGCGGCCGGCGGGGAGGACGTGCTGCCGTTCGACGTGCTGGTGCTCTGCTTCGGCACCTTCGTGGTCGACGCGCTGCCGCTGTCGTCGGCAGGGTTGGAGCCGTCGCCGAGGCCGCTCGACGGGACCGTCGGAGCGGAGCAACCGGCAAGCGCTGCGACGCCGACGCTGGAGACTGCGAGCACGGCGAGAGCGACGAGCTGGGTGAGGGCTTTCATCTGTCGGATCCTTTGGTTGCGTTCGCCTTGCAGCGTGAGCACATGGGTTGCCGCTGTCGGACCAACCGATCCGGCACCTCGATCACCCCCTCCCGATCCACCGAACCGCGTGAATATCGGGGGCCTACCTGCATCGCCGAACACCGCGTCCGGGGCGCCGTCTCGCGCGTGAAGCACTCGAAAGGCTGCGTCGATCCAGCCAATGCGGCGTGAACAGGCCTCTAAGGCAACGTAGAATGCACCCCGTGACGAAGAAGACCCGCAAGCACGCCGACGATCTCCGGGGGGCGAGCCGCCTCGCGGTCGACGCGACCACGCGCGTGACGGAGGTCGTCGAAGCGATGCACACCACGATCGCCGGAGGTCCTGCCGTCCTGGGAAAGCCGCTGTCGGGACCGGCTCGCCTGCTCAACGGGCTCGTCTACGGCAGCATCCGGGGAGTGACGCGCCTCGTCGGAACGAGCATCGAGGCCGTCGTCGCTCAGCTCGCTCCGCTCCTCGGCGAGAGCGCTCCCGGGCCGCAGCGCGAGGCCGTGCTCGCCGCCCTCAACGGCGTGCTCGGCGACTACCTCGCCGAGACCGAGAACCCGCTCGCCATCGAGATGCGCCTCCGTCAGGACGGTCCGAGCGAAGGTGGCAAGCTGCTCGTCCTCGTCCACGGCTCGTCGATGAACGATCAGCAGTGGCTACGAAAGGGCCACGATCACGGCGCTGCGCTGGCGCGCGACCACGGCTACACGCCGCTCTATCTCCACTACAACAGCGGACGGCACGTCTCGACGAACGGACGCGAGCTCGACACGCTGCTCGAGCGCCTCGTCGCCGGTTGGCCGGTGCCCATCGACGAGCTCGTGCTGCTCGGGCACAGCATGGGCGGCCTCGTCTCGCGCAGCGCGATTCACTACGCCGAGCGCGAGTCCGGCGCCCCGCGCGTGTGGCGCACCAAGCTCACGAAGCTCGTGTGCATCGGCACGCCTCATCATGGCGCGCCGCTCGAGCGCGGCGGAAACTGGCTCGACGTGCTGCTCGGCGTCAGTCGCTACAGCACGCCGCTCGCGCGCCTCGGGAAGCTGCGCAGCGCGGGCGTGACCGATCTGCGCTTCGGCAACGTGCTCGACGAGCACTGGACGGGCCGCGACCGCTTCGCGATGGCCGCGGACGCGCGCAACGAGGTCAAGCTGCCGGAAGGCGTCGAGTGCTACGCGATCGCGGGTACCACGTCGCCGCCAGGTCAGAGCAATCGCTTCGGCGACGGCCTCGTCCCCGTCGACAGCGCGCTCGGACGCCACGACCAGACGCACATGACGCTCGCCTTCCCCGAGGCGCATTGCCGGGTCGCGTACGGCGTGGGCCATCTCGATCTGCTGAGCGACCCGCACGTCTACGCGCAGCTGGAGTCCTGGCTGGGTTGATGCGATGAAACGCCCTTTTTCACGTACGATCCTGCTGCTGGCGTCGGCCGCCTGGGGCGGCGGCTGTGGTGGTGAAGCGACGCCACCGAGCGTGCCCGCGGCGACGGTGGCGACGCTGGCGACGCCGGGAGCTCGGGACGCGGATGCGCCGAGACCTGCAGCGGCCCCGGCGCTCTCCTTCGAGGCCGAGGCGCGCGCCATCCACGAGCAGCTCGTCGCCGTCGACACGAGTCACGGCGGAGAGACGACCGCGCTGCGGCCGGTGCTCGATCGCCTGAAGGGCGCGGGCGTCTCCGCCGAGATCCTCGAGTCCGCTCCCGGCCGCGGCAACCTCATCGCGCGTCTCCATGGTGACGGCTCCAAGAAGCCGCTTCTCCTCGTCGCGCATGTCGACGTGGTGCCCGTGGAGGGTCAACCGTGGACGGTGCCGGCATTCCCCGCGACCGAGAAGGACGGCTTCATGTGGGGCCGCGGCGTCGCCGACGACAAGGCGATGGCCGCCGCGTTCACTGCCATCGTGCTCGATCTCGCGCGCACGAAGGCGCCGCTCGCGCGTGACGTGATCCTCGCGCTCACGGCGGGTGAAGAGACGGGCGGTTTCGAAGGCGTGCAGTGGTTGCTGAAGAATCGCCCCGAGCTCGTCGCCGCCGAGGTCGCGCTCAACGAAGGCGGCGGTCTCGTCACCACGCCCGATTTCGGCGACATCCAGCTCGTCGGCATCGGTGTCGCCGAGAAGCAGTACCAGAGCTATCGCATCGTCGCCCGCGGCGGAGGCGGGCACTCGTCGGCGCCGAAGCCTGGTGAGGATCCGGCGCTTGCTCTCGCGCGTGCGGTGGTGAAGGTCGGCGAGCTCAGGTTCCCCGCGCGCGTGCTGCCCGAAGTGCGTGCGTCGTTTGCTGCGGCGGCCGCCTGGGAGAAGCCGCCGCTCGACGGCGCGCTACGTCATGCCGCGCAGAGCGCACCCAAGCTCGCGCCGGACGACGAGCGGATCATCGCGGCGGATCGTGCGTACGGCTCACTGGTGCGCACCACGTGCGTGACGACGATGCTCAAGGGCTCGCCGCAGGACAACGTGCTGCCCACGACGGCCGAGGCAGTCGTCAACTGCCGCATCATGCCGGACGAGACGCGCGCGCAGACCCTCGCGACGCTCGTGAAGGCCATCGGCGACGCGAAGCTCGAGGTGAAGCCCGAGCAGGAGGAAGGCGTGGGTCCGCCGTCACCGATCACGGGCGACGTGCCGGCCGCGATCGAGAAGGTCGCGCACGCCATGTTCCCTCGCGCCGCGATCGCGCCATCCATGTCGACCGGCGCGACCGACTCGCGTCATCTGCGTGGCGCAGGCGTGCTCGCGTACGGTGTGTCGGCTGCTCCGACGTCGATCGACGAGGGGCGCACCGGCCACGGCGCGCACGGTCCCGACGAGCGACGTCCCACGAAGTGGCTGGGGCCCGCGGCTGCGTATCTGCGCAACGTGGTGACGGAGATCGCGACCCGCGCGGCCACCGCTCCGGGTCCACGAGGTCCGCTTCCCACGCCGTGAAAAGCGCTATTTTTCGAGCTTGATGATCGCGCCGCCCGCGCCCGCAATCGCCCAGTAGATGTTCTTGGCGTCGACGGCGATGGCGATGGCGGCGCCCTGGGTGTCTGCGAGCCGGTCGACGGCAGCGCCTGCATTCAGCGTCGAGCGGTAGATGCTGCCGAGTCCGTTCATGTCGACCTCCGCCCAAATCATCTGCGCGCCGTCCAGCGCGATGGCTGTGATGGTCTTGGATCTGGTCTGGATGGTGATCGTCGGGCACATGAGCTGAGGACTGGACGTGCACACGCGTATGGAGCCCGCCTGTGTTGCGACGACGAGGTCCTGGCCGCTCACGTCGAACACGGTAGCCAACTCGCCGCCCAGATTTGCTGCGGACACGGACGTCGACGTTCGCGACGGTGCGAAATACACGCCGGCGCCCGCCATGAAGTACGTGGTCGTGGCGACGACGCGCAGGTCCTCGACGTTGTAGAGGGCACTCGTGTAGGGCTGCGGAGCTGTGCCGGAGAGCGTCGTCTGCCAGATGCCGCCGTGCGTGCTTCCGTCGTCGAAAACCCCGACGTAGACCTTCGTGCTGTCGGCAGCGATGCTGCTCGCGTCGCCGGCGCTGCCGACGAAGACACCGTTGCTGCCGCACGCCATCAGATTTGCATCACACACCGCGGCGCCGCGATCCGTGACCGTCACGTAGGGAATTCCTGCGGGTGACAATGCGACGCCGCGCTTCAGCGTCGGCTTGATCGGTGCTCCGACGGTCATGGTAGTCGGCACGCCGCTTCCGTCGATGTTCATGCGACCGATGCCGGTCGCGGTCGACCAGTAGATCGCCGTCGCCCCGACAGCGATCCGCTGTGGCCCTACGGCAGCCGTGAGCACCGTCGGACAGAACCCTGTCGGACATCCGGCGGCATCGACGTTCGCGTCGAGGGTGCTTCCATCGACCGTCGTCATCGCGTCGTCGCCCGGCCCACCGCCTTCGCCGCCGGGACCGCCTTCGCCGCCGTTCACCAGCGCGTCGTCTTCGCCCGGCCCGCCGTCGGGCCCCAGGCCGCCGTTGGTGCCGTCGTCGACGCCGTAGCCGTTGCCGAGGAGCGCGTTGCAGCCCGCGCCCGCGAGGACCTGCGTCGCGATGAACGCGGCGGCGACCATCGTGCCGTGGAGGCCGCGCTTCACAGGCTTCCTCCAGCGACGAGGCCCGCGGAGCCGAGCCCGATGCTCGGAGTCACCCACCACGACGACGTCGACGACGAAGACGCGGCGGTCGCCGGGTTGTCCTTCGCGGCCGTGAAGTAGAGGAGCGCGCCCGCGACGAGCCCCATGCCTCCGACGACGAAGCCGATCGTCGACACGGTGCCGGCGTCGGTCGCGGCGTTCCAGTTGCTGCGGCCACCGGCATCGGGGCATGCGCTGAAGTCGGGACAGATGTCCTTCGCTTGCCCGTGCTTCACGAGAGAGAAGATCCCGGCGCCGCTGCCGACGAGCACGCCGACCACGCCGATACCGGCAACGATGACGCCAGTGCGTCGCTGTCCGCTCCCCGTGTCGACCGGCTTGTCGCCGCCGGCGATGACCAGCGGCGCGACAGGCTCGTCCTCGAGCTCGGGGATCTTGACCTCGAGGCTCTTGCCGTCCTGCAGCGCGACCTTCGTGGTGAAGGGCTTCTTTCCAGGCGCCGAAGTGGCGACCGTGTGCGAGCCGGCGTCGATCGGCTGCGCGCGATTCCATCGAGCGGCCGCAAAGGGCGCGCCGTCGACGACGATCTCGAGGCGACTCTCGGCAGCCGACTGTGGCACGACGACCGTGAGGCGCGGCGCAATCGCCTCGAGCGCGCTGGCGCGTTCGCGTGAGCTCTTCTCGCGCTCGCTCTTTCCGGCGGCCTTTGCGGCGTCGGCGACGTCGATGAAGAGCCGACGCGCACTGCCCTTGCGCCCCGTGTGCTCGTAGCAGTCCGCGAGGTTGAACTCCGTGCCGAGCGCGGGATCGAGCTTCTGGCTCTCCGCGAACTTCGTGCATGCCTCGGCGTACTTCCCGGCGCTCACGAGCGTGATGGCCTCGTTGAACAGCTTCTCCGCGAGCTGCTCGCCGCTCTGCGTCTGCGCCTGTGCGTTCGCCGGCGCGCTGGCAAGCGTTGCCGTCGCCCCCACGAGGAGCGCAACGAGAGCACAGGGGCGAAAGGTGGCGCGGAGAGTCGGACGTCGCATCAAGGCAAGCTCCCCACGACGATACTACCCATGGCGATCGAGCGTAACGCCCGTCGGCGCGCTCGATTTCGGAGGCGGGACGCTCACCGCGGGGGACGCGCTCGGCCTTGCGCTCGGCGGTGGCTTCACGAGCGGCGGCCTTGGCACCGCGGGCGCGACGTTCTTGACGGCGGTCGCGACGGTCGCGACGGTCGTGCCGGCGTCTGGCGCGTCGCTCGTGGCGGAGGGCAGAGGCGGCGGAGCCATCGGAGTCGCGCTCGCCGTGACGAGAGCGCTCTCACCCGATGCCCCAGGACCGGCGACCGCCGGTGGAAGCGGCGTGCCCTTGTGAGCGAAGAAGACGAGGAAGACGCCCACGCCCGCGAGACCGAGCGCAAAGGCCGCCGCCGCCGCCATCGCGACGACCATGTACGCGGGGGTCTTCTTCGCGGTCGCGGCGACCACCGGATCGCGCAGCGTGTCCCACGCGACCTCGGTGCGAGCGACGCCCTCCGCCTCGATCACGATGGGGTTCTGGCTGCTGCTGGGATCGCGAATGGAGACGCGACCGCTCGAGGCGATGCCGGGGTTGCTCGGAGAGCTGCCCGGAGCCGACGCCCTGATGATCCGCTCGAGCGATCCCGCGGCGGCCATGGATCCGTACGGAGCCAGAAGGCCCGCGAGCTCGGCGACATCGGCGACGCGCTTCGTGACCTCCTTCTCGAGGCAGCGCGAGATGATCGCCTCGAGCCCCGCGGGAGCATCGGGGCGCTTGCTGCGCAGGAGCGGCGGCTCGGTGACGATGATCTTCACCGAGAGATCGGGGAGCGTGTCGCCCTCGAACGGCGGCGAGCCGACCAGCATCTCGTAGAGAATGACGCCGAGCGCCCAGATGTCGGTGCGCTGATCGACGGACCGCAGCGATCGCAGCTGCTCGGGCGACATGTAGAGCGGCGAGCCCATGAGCGTCGTCGACTTGGTCATCGAGTAGTCGGCGCTCGGCGTGATGCCGTCGGCGATCTTCGAGATCCCGAAGTCGAGGACCTTCACGCACTCGCTGCCGTCGCTGCGGTGGGTGAGAAAGAGGTTCCCGGGCTTGAGGTCGCGATGGATGGTGCCCATCGCGTGTGCCTCGGCGAGCGCTTCACCGGCCTGGAGCAGCCAGTCGACGGCCAGGGCCACCGGCAGAGGACCGCGGGTCTCGAGCACGCGCGCGAGGTCCGATCCGACGAGGTGCTCCATCACGAGGTACGGCGAGCCCACCGCGGGCTTGCCGACGTCGATCATCCGACCGACGTGCTCGCTCCGGATCTTGATGGCGGCGCGGCCCTCGCGCAGGAAGCGCGCCACGTACTCGGGATTCTGCGCGATGGCGGGGAGCAGCAGCTTGATCGCCACGCGCTCCTCGAGATGGAGGTGCATCGCGGAGAGAACCACGCCCATGCCGCCGAGACCGAGGACGCTCTCGATCCGATATTTTTCCGCGAAGATCTCCCCTACTCGGGGAATCCCAGCGGGGATATCCGGCGGACTTTCCATCTCGTTGTTACGCCTCACGAAGCGTAAACAGTCTATCGTCACGTAGCCGAGGGCTCGCCAGAAGAAAGCTCACCGAAAGCCTCATTTCCCGGTGAATTCATTCACTGGTTTGGCGTCCATCCTCGACCCACCGATACTCCAAAGGAGCTCGCCATGCGCACTGTCGCCGTCGCTCTCGCACTCGCATCGTTCGCTGTAGCCGCGCCGTCGTATGCCGATGTTCCCGCACCTGTCGCAGGGCAGCACGCCATACCGCTTCTGTGGTCGCCCGCGATGATCGCGAAGGTGAAGGAGCAG
>JAYTZB010000297.1:0-3247 GCA_043742085.1 Polyangiaceae bacterium | reverse complement strand
TCCTTGACCGCGTACGGGACGCCAGGCCTCACCACCTGGATCTGCGACTGCGCTCCTGCGCGATCGACGAGCACGATGCGCTTGTCGGTGGCGGCCTTGACGATGGGCTTCGGGCCCTTGTGCGAGACGGCGCCGGCGGCGCTCTTCCACTGGCCGAAGGTCGCCTCGAGCTTGGGGAGGATGGCGTCCTTCGTGACGTCACCGGCGACGACGATGGCGGCGTTCTTCGGTACGAAGAGGCGCTCGTACGCGCGAACGAGCTCCGCGCGCGTGAGCTTCTTCGCGTCGATCTCCTCGCCGCTGAGGCTGTGGCCATAGGGATGCGCGCGACCGAAGAGCGCGGCGACGAGCGCGTTCTGGGCAACGGTGCCGGGGCTGCTCTTCTCGGACTGGATGCCGGCGATGCGCCGCGCGCGGAGGCGCTCCACCTCGGCCTCGGGGAACGTGGCGTGGAGCGCGACGTCGCTCATCAGCTCGAGCGCGGGGTCGAGCTTGTCGGCGAGCACCTTCACGCTGACGCCGCCCGAGTCCCAGTCGAACCACGCGCCGTGCTGCGCGCCGATGGCCTCGAAGTCGTCGCTGATCTGCAGCGCGGTGCGCTTCTTCGTGCCTTGCTCGATCATCCCGCCGAGGAACGAGAGCGCACCGGGACGCGCGCCTTCGTAGTCGCCGGCGCCAGCGCCGACCACCAGGCGCAGGCCCACCACCGGCAGCTCGTGACGCTCGACGATCAGGACACGGAGCCCGTTCTTGAGCTGCGCCTCCACCACCTTCGGCGCGACGAACGTGATCTTTCCGTCGGCCGCGGGAGCCTGCTGGCGGAATGGCGCATCCGGCGTCTCGGCCGGGGGCTGCGGCAGAGGCGGGAGCGGCGCAAGCGGCGCGGCGGGCGGAGGAGGCGCGACCGGCGGCGGCGCCTCGCCTCCGCACGCGGCGATCGCCACCGCGAACGCGAGCGAGAGCGCCTCGATGCGGCGCATGCGGCGGCTCACAGGCCACCTCGCGTGATCTTCGTGACGCGTCCGGCGATCGGCGCTTCCTTCTTGGCGGTGACGATGGCGACCACGCGGTCCTTCTCTTTCAGCCAGCTCTTCGCGGCGTCGGCCACGCTGCTGGTGGTGGCGTTGGTGGTGCGAGCGACGTCCTTGCCGAGGTAGTTCGGGTCGCCGACGTAGTGGGCATACGTGTTGAGGCGATTGGCGCGCGAGGAGCTGCGCTCGAGATCGAAGAGCGTGTCGGCGACGATCGAGGTGCGAGCCCGCGAGAGCTCGTCGGCGGTGATGCCGCTCGCACGCACCTTGGCGAGCTCCTCGTCGATGACCTTGAGCAGCTCGTCGCCCGTGTGCCCGGGCTTGGCGGTGGCGACGATCTCGAAGACGCTCCCGAGCTCGCTCGACTGCTGAGAAGCGCCGACGCTCTGCGCGATCTGGAGATCATAGACGAGGCGCTTGTAGAGACGGCTCGTCTTGCCGCCGGTGAGCACGTGCGAGACGAGATCGAGCTCGCCGTCGCCAGGCGCGAAGAACTCCGGCGTCGGCCAGCTCACGTACACGCGCGCGAGCTCGACGCCGGCCTCGATCTCGATGCGCGTCTCGCCGGGGTGCGTGGTCTTGATCGGCTTCTTGTGCGGCACTTCCTTGCCGCGCGGAATGGCACCGAACCACTTCGCCACCAGCGCGCCGGCCTTGATGCGATCGAAGTCGCCGGACACCACGAGCGTCGCGTTGTTGGGCACGTAGTTGGCGCGGAAGAAGCCCTTCACGTCCTCGAGGCTGGCGGCGTCGAGGTCTTCGGGGCTGCCGATCGTGAGGAGGTGGTACGGGTGGTCCTTCGGGTAGACCTCGGCGCGAACGAACGCCATGACCATGCCGTAGGGCGCGTTCTCGTAGTTCTGCCGGCGCTCGTTCTTGACCACCTCGCGCTGGCTCTCGAACGTCTTCTGGTCGGCGTGATCCAGGAGATACGCCATGCGATCGCTCTCGAGCCAGAGCGCGAGCTCGAGCTGGTTCGCGGGAACGGTCTCGAAGTAGTTGGTGCGATCGGTGTTGGTGGTGCCGTTGATCGACGTGGCGCCGGCCTTCTCGAGGAACTTGAAGTACGTGTCCTCGGCGACGTGCTTGCTCCCCTGGAACATGACGTGCTCGAAGAGGTGCGCGAACCCGTTGCGGTGCTCGGCCTCGTCCTTCGAGCCGACGTGGTACCAGAGGTTGGTCGTGACGATGGGCGTGCGGTGGTCCTCGTCGAAGATCACCTGGAGCCCGTTGGGCAGCGTGGTGGTCGTTGCGTGCATCGAAACCGCCAGCGGCGTATCGGCGGCGACGTCGAGCGGCGCGAGCAGCACACCGAGCACGAGGGGAGCGAGGACCGGGAAGGAGAGGAAGGGGCGGCGCATGCGAGCGCGGATTATTGCGTGCGCGCGCGGTCTCGCCCACCGTAATCGGCTCGCGGCGCCGAAGCAGGCTCAGCCGAGCTCGACTTCGCCCTGCTCTTCGAAGCTCCAGTAGCTCGCGCGCTTGGCGACCACCTCCTCTTGTTTCTCGTCCGTAGACTTTCGGCGCATCGTGGCGCGTCACCGGGGCGTTTCGTCCTGGTCCGGCACCGGGTCGCGCGTCGTTTCTCGCTCCATACGCATCGGTTGCAAGGAGGAGACCGCGCTACATTCCATATCCATGGCCTCGACCGCGCGCCGCCCGCACGCCGACCGAGCGCACCCCGCCCGTGCGCGGAGGATCGAAGAGGTGCTGCTCTCGCTGCTCGCGGCGCGCGACGGCAAGACGATCTGCCCGTCCGAGGTGGCGCGCGCGATCGCGCCGCACGACTTTCGCGCCCTGATGCCCGCCGTCCGGGCCGTCGCGGCGGAGCTCTCCGCGCGCGGCGCGATCGTGGTGACGCAGCGAGGACGAACGGTCGACGTCACGCGAGCTCGCGGGCCGGTGCGCCTCGGCGTGCCGCTGCCGTCGCGCTATCACGGCGTGGACTTTCGCGCTCATCCCGAGGCGTACCGCGTGGGCCGAGGCGAAGAGGGTGTCCTGTCCGCCGAACCGTACAAGAGCGAGCTGCTGCCGCTCTGGCGCTTCCGCACGCCGGACCTTGCTCGTCGATCCGCCATCGCGATCTGGAACGCCTTCGTGCGCTACCGGCGCGCCTCGGACTTCGTCGGGATGGACATGGCGCGCAAGTTCCTCCAGATGGGGTTCACGCGCGCGCGTCGTTACGCCAATCATCCCTCGGGACGAAAGTACGGCGC
>JAYTZB010000296.1:0-2150 GCA_043742085.1 Polyangiaceae bacterium | reverse complement strand
TCGAGCTCCGGCGTGCGGCTCTTGCCGCTCGTGTCACCGAGCGTGGAGCCGCTCGCGTCACCCAGCTTGTCCGAGAGGAGGAGGGCGAGGAGCGTCTCCATGACGGAGCCGTTCGCGCCGCTTCCACCCGCACCGCCGCCACCCATCACGATCTTCGGGACCACGTCGACCTTCGAGCTGCCGATGGCGTCCGTGAAGCCCTTCATCACGTTCTGGGTCACCTGGAACTTGGGGCCGCCGTAGGCGCGGACCTGCTCCTCGATGGCGACGGCCTCGGCAATACCGACGCGCGCCACCTTGTCGGCCTGCGCCTCGCCCATCATGCGGACGCGCGCTGCGTCTGCCTCACCGAGCGTGCGCATCTGCATGGCCTCCGCCTCCGCCATGGTGCGCATCTGCGCGGCGGCCTGGACGCTGCGCTCGTAAGCAGCGCGCCCCTGGTTGGCCTCGATGGTGATGGCGACCTCGCTCTCCGTGAGCTGCTTCTGGCGATCGGCACGTGCCATCGCCTCGCGCAGCTCGCGCTCCTTGCCGGACGCGCGCTCCTGACGAGCGTACGTCTCGATCTGCTCCTCGGCGATCTGACGCGAGCGGAGCTGCTCGAGGATGGTGGCGATGTGCTTGTCGTTGGGGCCTGCGGCGGGCGTTCCGATGAGCACCTCCTCCAGCTCGAGGTTGTAGTGCGTGAAGCGCGTCTTCATCTCCTCGCTGGAAATGGCCTGGATCATGCTGCGTTCCTGGAGGAGCTGGATGAGCGTCCTCGTCTGACCGATGTTCTTGAAGTACGCGGCGACCATGGGGTCGAGCGTCTGCTCGACGAGGCGCTTCACGTCACCGAAGCGCTGCACGACGAGCGGGGCCTTGCGGTAGTCGATGTGCACGACCACCGAGAGAGGGAGTGACGGCTCGAACGCGTCCTTCGTGATGAGCGAGACCTCGGAGAGGTTCTCGTCGAAGCGATGCGACCCGACCTCGCCCTTCGTCCACTTGAGGATGAAGTTCGTCGTCGGAACGGTGATCACCTTGCCGGCGTACGTGTTGAACGCGTACTTGCCGGGAAGGAGCGGCTCGCTCCACACGCCGCGCTCGCCCTTGCGAACGAGCTCGCCGTGCTTGTACTCCGCGCCGGAGAGGTCGCTGCCGTCGAGACCCGTGTAGGATACAACGACACCGACGCTGCCGACCTCCACCGTCGTCTTCGGGATCAACTCGACGGTCGCGAAGAGGCGGTTGATGTTGTACGTGCCCTCGCAGAGCACCTGGAGCTGGCGACCACGCGAGCCTCCGGCGCGGAGGAACGCCTCCGGGTCCTGGAAGTTGTTGTGGTAGGTGATGAGGTCCGAGGGGTCCTCGCCGACCACCGGCGCGATGATCTGGCCCTGCGCGAGCGACCGACCGTCGTGCACGGTGACCACGCCGATCATGTCGTCGGCGCCCTTGATGATGACGGGCGTGAAGCCGCCACGCTCCGCGATGGTCTGGGCCATCTGGCGGAAGACGGCGTCCTCCTCGCGGCTGAGGGTGACGTAGAACAGCTTGCCCTCGGTCACGACGAGGAACTGCGCGAGGTTGATGGCGTAGGTGCCCTCACGGAGGATCTGGCGCTGCGGTCCGCGCTGTCCGCCGCCGGTGAGGAACTGGCGGACGTCCTGGAACTGGCTGTTGGGCGCCGAGGCCGCCAGCGTCTGCGTCGGCGAGAGCGCCTGACCGTCGCGCGCGAACACGTAGCCGATCTTCCCCTGCGGGATGGTGACGAGCCCGGTCTTGTGGACGCGGTACTGCAGCGGGAGGAGGTAGTGGATACCACCGCGCAGCAGGTTCGGCTGGTAGCCGGCCTCGCCGCCGAGCGCGATGAAGCCGCTCTTGATGGAGCCCTTGAGGCTCCAGCGCTTCTCGATGACGCCGACGCGATCGTTGGGGATGTAGCGGACGCCCCACAGAAGGACGAGAACGACGAGCAGCCCGAGGGCCACTGCGACGATGGCGAGCCCATTGAGCGCAAACATGATGCGAGACACTCCTTGTTGACGATGAACGTGGCGGTACGTGATTCGACGTGACTGGCACGTCGAGCCTGGGCGCGCGCATCCGGCTGGACGGCGGACGCGTCGTGCGCAAAATCATGTGCAAACTGCACGAAGGTGGGGATG
>JAYTZB010000295.1:0-5877 GCA_043742085.1 Polyangiaceae bacterium | reverse complement strand
CGAAGGTCCTGCGGGTAGGCGTCGTCCGCGCCGGATCGATCGTCGAGGAGCGCGTGATCAAGCAGCGCATCACCGTGACGGTGGGCGCTGCGGAGACCGCGATGTTCGTCGTCCCTTCGCTCGCGACGCATGCGAAGGCTGTTTTCAAGCTGTTCGAGCGCATCGGCGACGACTACTGGCTCAACGTCCTCCCCGGCATGAAGGGCCGCGTCGCGCTCTCGACCGGCGTCACTACCATCGATGGTGCAGCCGCCGGCGGTGCGCCGCTGAAGCTCGGTGACGACGCGCGCGGCAAGGTGATCCTCGGCGACACCACGCTGCTCTTCCAGTTCGTCGCGCCTCCCGTGCCGCAGCCTCGACCGCAGCTCCCGCTCGGCGTGAAGGCTGGTCTACGCAACGACTGGACCCTCACCTTCATCGTCGCCGTCAGCTTCCTCGTCCACTTCGGTCTCGTGGGAACGATGTACTCGGACTGGAACGATCCCATCGTCGGTGATCAGTACGACGTCAGAGGTCTCGTCGACCTGATGGCGAAGATCCCGGCGCCGCCCCCGGTCGACGTGCCGGACCAGCCGAGCGACCTTGCCACGCCCACGAAGCCGGCGACGCCTGCGAGCGCATCATCCGCGACCGCCTCGGCGCCGCCCACCTCCGACAACACGACGTCGCGGCCAGGCACGGCGCGCGAGCGCGAGCCGTCGCAGCGCACGCCGGCCGAGACCTCGATCAGCAACGAGCACGCCGCGTCCCTCGCTGCGAGCGCCGACACGATGAAGATGAACATCCTCATCGGTCTGCAGGGTGGTCCCGCGGTCGCGGTCGCGCTCGAGCGCAGCAACGTTCCCCCCGTCGACCTCGGCGCGGCGGCCGAGCGCAACGTCGGCGTCACGCGCGGCAACAGCGATCTCAAGACGAACGGCGGCGGCCCGATCGCCGCGAGCAAGACCCGCGGGCTCAGCGCGCTCGGCGTCACGAAGAGCGACGGCGCCGGCACGAAGGCCGGTCAGGAGTCCGCCACCGCCGGCCCCACCGGCGTCGCGAACATCGGTATTTCCACGGCTTCGGCGGCGATCCCCAACGCAGACTCGGTGGTCGCCGGACTGCGCGGTCGCTTCCGCAGCTGCTACCAGACGGGGCTCCTCGCGGATTCGACCATGACCGGCAAGGTGGTCATCAGCGCCAGGGTCGCGCCCAACGGCGAGGTCTCGAGCGCGGACATCGCGTCCATCTCCGGCCTCTCACCCACGGTCGGTCAATGCATCGCTGGCGTCGTGAAGCGCGCGACGTTCGGCGCGCCGTCCGGCGGCGGGAGCTCGACCATGCAGATCCCGGTCACGTTCGTGCAGAGCAAGTAGCGCGAAGCCGTAGCCCGGAGGCGTATCGTCGTCGGCGTGAACGCTGCGCGCCAGTTCCAGCTCGTACCGATGGGCGCACGCGCGCCCGCGGGAGTCGCGAGGTGGCGGAGCTCCGCGGCCCGGTGCTGACGCGCGCGGCACGCCACCTCGCCGGCGTTTTCCATGCGGACGCGCCCACGTCGTGGCTCCTCGCCTTCGAGCGCGAGGGCGGGACGTGGGACTATCGCTACGAGCTCGCGCGTCACTCGTGGGCCGACACCGTCGTGCGACCGAGACTTCGCGCGCCGTCACGTAACGCAACGGCCGTTGCGCTGTCCACCGCGTGCGACGTGCCCTTCGCGTCGTGGGCGCTCAAAGGCGACCTGGGGTTGACCGGCGTGCTGCGGACCGCCGCGCCCGTGACGTGCTCGCCCGAGCAAGTCGCGCGCGCGCTTCGCGACTTATCCCCTACGCTGCAGCGGTGAAGCTCGCGATCGCGGTTGCTGCGCTGCTTGGCTTCGGGCTCGTCGGGAGCGCGTGCGCCGAAGAGGACATGAGCTTCGCCGTCAAGTACGCGCCCGGCTATTCGAATGGCACGAGCGCGGTGTCGATCTTCGGGATCTTCAAGGACGGACGCATGAGCCCGGAGGCGTGGGACGAGCTCGGACCGCGCTTTTCCAGGGCGTTTCACGGCACATCGTGCGAAGCGGCGATCAACGGCGAGCTCCGTCGATCGAGCATCGCGCTCTACGGCGCGGTCGACGACGCCAGTCGCGAAGAAGGAATCACCGAGCCGATGCTGGATCGATTCGCGCCGGCCGCGCTGGGCAATTCGATCGTGGTCATCACCATCTCCGGCCATGCGCCCAGGGCGAAGGACGCGCGCCATGCGGCGACGCGCTCCCAGATGGGCATGGGGCGAGGAGGCGGACGCGGCCGGCGCGGCGCAGCCCCTCGCAACCCTGGCGCGCGCGACCGCGGCGCGTCGAACGACGTGTTCGAGCTCTCGGCGTCGCTCTTTTCGAGCCCACAACATCAGTCGGTGGCCCTCGTCACGATGAGCTACACGGGCGCCAGCGAGGACGAGGCGCTCGCGAAGTTCATCGCCAAGCTCGGCGCCACGTTTCCAGGAGCGACGTGCGCCGGCTGGAAGGCCGACGCGCTGCCCAGCGAGGATGCGATCCGTCACCTGCCGTCGCCCTGAGCGGCGCGCTACTTGCTCGCGAGCGCGCGGTCGACCGCCGCGCGATACACGGCGACGGGCTGAGCGCCGACGATGCGCCGGCCGTTCACGAACGCGGTCGGAGTGCCTTCGACGTGGAGCTTCGCGGCCTGCGTCTCGTCGGCGGTGATGCGCGCCTCGAACCGCGGATCGTCGATGTCTCGACCGAAGCGCGCGAGATCGAGGTTGGCCGTTCGCGCATAGCCCTCGAGTGAAGCGCGATCGAGGGCGTCGCGATGGGCGACGAGGAGGTCGTGGTACTCCCAGAACCGTCCCTGCGCTTCGGCCGCGAGCGAAGCCTTGGCGGCGAGACGCGCGTGCTCGTGCATGGGGAGCGGCCGATGCCGGAACGCGATCCGCACCTGCCGCGGATACGTCGCCTCGAGCGCGCGCAGCGTCGCCTCCGCCTTCACGCAGTACGGGCACTCGAAGTCGCTGAAGAGCGCGATGGTCACCGGCGCAAGAGCGGGCCCGCGGGCCGGTGCTCCGTCGAGCGCGACGTCGACGGCGGTGTCATCGATCGCCGGCGCTCGCGCGGGCGGCACCGGTGCCGGCGCGGAGGCCATCAACGTGTCGTAGACATGCTCGCGCGCGATGCCGGCTGCCACCATCTCGCGCGCGCGCGTGCGCTCCTCCTCGACGAGCGCGCGGAACACGTCGTACGTCCGGGCCCCGACCATGCGCCGGCCATTCACGAAGAACGTCGGCGTCCCGTCGACGCCGAGCAACGTGGCCAGCACCTCGACACGCGCCAGCGCATCGGCCGTCGACGGTCCATTGCGAGCGCCCTCGAACGACCTCAAATCAAGGCCGATCGCGCGTGCGGAGGCGGTGAGCCCGGCGTCGTCGAGCGCGCCTCGGTCGGCGAACAGCCGCGCGTGCATGGCCTCCGCCTTGCCTTGCTCGGCCGCGGCCAGGAGCGCGCGGGCAGCAGGCGCGGCGCGCTCGTGCATCGCCAGGGGACGCATCGCCAGGACCACGCGCACGTCGTCGCCGAGCCCTTCGCGAAGCGTGGCGATGGTCTTGTCCGCCTTCGCGCAGTACGGACACTCGTAGTCGGTGAACGCCACGATGGTGACGAGCGCGCGGGCGCTCCCCAGCACCGGCAGGCCGTCGATCGGGACGCGCACCGCGCTCGGCACGTCGCTCGGAACGCGCACCGCCATCGCTGGCGGCGGTGATGGCGGTGCGGACGCGACGGGGCGAGGCGGCGCGAGGTCGTCGGCATCCGGTGCGCGGCTGCACTGCGTGGTGCCGAGCGTCAGCGCGACGGTGAAGGCGAACGCGAGATCGATGTGTCCCATGCAGCGGTCATTGCCGCTGGCCCGAACAAGTTACGGACGGCTCGCACGAAGCGCCGCCGATCACGCCCTCCGAGGCGCGGCCGCCACACGCGAGGACCTCCGAACGCGTGGACCCCGAGGACGACGACGTCGCGAGGCCATCGTCGTAGGGCGGCGCACCCGACCGGGTAGCGGCGGCGAGCACGCACGCGAGCGTCTCGCCGTCGCCACGATAGGATGCGATCGCGCCCGATCCCGCGGTTTGCTCATCGGCAGCCGTCGCAGCTACGCCGTCGTTCATGGACGCCGACATGGACGCCGTGCCGAGTCGCGAGAGCGCCGCCACCACGAACAGCGCGGCGGCGCACGCAGCCGAGAAGTGGCCGCGCATCGCGAGCAGGCCGAGCGCGGGCAAGACCCGGCGCGCCTCGGTGGCGCCGGCGGCACGCGGCGGCGGAACGAACGCGGCGTGCGGCGTGACGAACGTGGCGTCGAGCGCCTCGGCGCGACGCGAGAACAGCGCGCGCTCCGCGGTCAACGTCGAGAGCTCCTTCGCGCACGGTGCGCACGCTGCTGCATGCGCGCGCAGCTCGCGTGCGTGCGCCGCTTCGAGCTCACCCATGACCAGCGCATCGAGATCCTCGAGCTGTGAGCAGGACGTCACTTCGTTCCTCCTCTCTCGTAGTCGGCCATCGTCTCGCGCAGCACCTCGCGTGCGCGGAAGATCTCGACCTTCACCTTCGCCACCGTGAACCCCATCAGCCCGGCGATCTCGTCGTAGGAGAGACCGTGATCGAGGCGCAGCAGCAGCATGGCGCGCCGGTCCTCGGAGAGCCGCTCGACGGCGGCTTCCACGACGCGCATCGCCTCCTTCCCGATCAGCTCGCTCTCGGGCGAGCGCGAAGCGGGTACGCGCGGCTCGCGCGTGTCGCCGTCCTCGTTCGACGAGCAGATCACGCGGCGAGCGCGAAATCGCGCGCGTCGCATCTCGAGCGACACGTTGCGCGCGATGCCGAAGAGCCACGGCGCAATGGAGCGCTCTGCGTCGAAGGTGTCGCGCTGGCGGAACGCTCGCACGAACGTCTCCTGCGTGGCGTCGCTCGCCAGCGCCCGATCCCCGAGGAGATCGGCGAGGAAGCGATGGATGCGCCGGCCGTGGAGCGCATAGAGCTCGGCGAACGCTGCGTCACCCGCGCGATCGCGTGCCGCCACCGCCACCTTCGCCGGCGCCGGCGCGCGATCGGCGGGGCCTGCGGCGAGGCACGAATAGTCGACCAGCGCGTCCCGCAGAATGGCCACGCCCCCTCCTTGCCTCCCGCGAGCCGAAGTTACAGCCGAGCGCGTGGATCGAACCGCGAGCCGCCCGGGACATTCCCGGCGCGTCACGGTTCGGCGGTCATTTCCCTGGTGCGGGCTCGGCCATCGGCCGCTCGCACGCGGTATGCTGGGCGCCTCGTGCCCGATCGACCTCCCTCGTCGCCTCCGCCTTCCCGTCCGCCGGCGGGACCTCGGATGAGCTCTGCCTCGCCGAGCGTTCCCAGGAACGTGCGCGCGAAGAAGCTGATGGACGACGTCGATCCCGTGGCCCCGACTCTCCTCGCCCCGACCGAAAAGCGGCCTCGCCTCGCCACGGTCCTGAAGTGGGTCAAGCGGCTCGCCATCGCCGCGGGCGTCCTGCTGGTCGCGGCGTTGATCGGTGCGTGGCTGATGATCCGTCACTACGAGGCCGACCTCCCCAGCGTCGCCGAGCTCGAACGTGGCTATCACCCCTCGCAGGTCACGCGCGTCGTCGCGCGCGACGGCACGCTGCTCGCGGAGCTCTTCACCGAGCGCCGGACCGTGGTCAGCATCGACGAGCTGCCTCCGCACGTGAAGCTCGCGGTCCTCGCCGCCGAGGACGCGAACTTCTACAACCACGAGGGCCTCAACTACCTCGGCATCGCGCGCGCCTTCGTCATCAACCTGCGCTCGGGCCGCACGCGACAGGGCGGCTCGACCATCACGCAGCAGGTGGTGAAGAACATCCTGCTCGACACGA
>JAYTZB010000294.1:0-2638 GCA_043742085.1 Polyangiaceae bacterium | reverse complement strand
CGTTCGTCGCGAGCGGTGCGACCGGTCCCACGCAGGCATTCCGCGTCGTGCCGCTCGCGAGCTGCTCGGCTCTGCTTGGCACGTGCGAGCCCGGTGGATGCGGGGCCGAGACGATCTGCGTCTGGACCAGGCACTAGTCCCGAGATCAACGCTCGACGGCAAGCCGTTCGACGCTGATCAGCGCTCTCGCGCCAGCTCGCGTTCGATCGCGCCGGTCACGAGCGGCGCATCCGGCGGGACATCCGGCGCGAAGCGCTCGACGACCTCCCCGTCGCGATCGACCAGGAATTTTTCGAAGTTCCACAGGATCTCCGAGGGCCCGCCGGGGTCCACGCCGTAGCCGATCAGCTTCTCGCGAAAGTCGCTGCCGGGCCGCTGGCTGGCCTGGGGACGCGCGCGCGTGAGCTCGGCGTAGAGCGGATGGAGGCCCGTGCCCTTCACGACGATCTTCGCGAAGAGCGGGAACGTGACGTCGTACGTCGAAGAGCAGAACTCCTTGATCTCCGCCTCGGTGCCCGGCTCCTGAGCGCCGAACTCGTTCGCGGGGAACGCGAGCACCTCGAAGCCGCGCTCTCGGTACTTCTTGCACAGGCCCTCGAGCGCCTCCTACTGCGGGGTGAGCCCGCACTTCGACGCCACGTTGACCACGAGCCGCACCTTGCCGGCATAGGCACCGAGCTTCGAGGGTGCACCGTCCACGGTCTTGAGCGGAATCTCTTCGAGCGACGCGTTCATGGTGAGCCTTTCGATGCCCGCCCCGGTACCCGCGTCGCGCGCACCGGGGCCACGAGCTCCGCTCCGGAGCGGTCGCTCACTTCGGCGCGAGCACGTCGAGGAGCTGCGGCCGGTCGGGGCTCACCGCCTCGCATCCCCCGCCCTTCGGCACGAGCCCGGCGGGGCAGCCGTTGCCGCCGGGGATCGCGCCGGGCTGCGCGCCGCTTCCGCTGCGCTCGAACTGGATGGCGGCGACCTCGATACGCAGCGGAGCACCGCAGTCGTAAGGAGGGCCAGCGTCGCGCGGGCTTGCCTTCGCGCAGGCGCTCTTGGTCCCGTCGCGATGGAGGACCTCGCGAGCTTCCTCGTGCGATGCGGATGCGCCGCCGATCGGGGCCGCGACGGCGACGCCGGCACGCAGCGCTGCGCTCGCCGAGATCTCGAACGCCCCGACGGCGAGCGCGCGCACGACATGCGTGGCCCCTGCGCAGTCGCCGCGCAGATCGGCGCCCTTCCAGGCGCGCGCGTCGGATTCGTACATGCCGACGATGGTCATGCCGACATTCAGCGCCTTCCGCTCGCGCAGCTTCGCTTCGAGGCGCACGGCGTGGATGGGCATCGCGGCATCGAGCTCGTCCGCGGTGTGGAAGACGAGGCCTTCCTCCTTGGGCGTGATCGGCGCGTAGTGGTACGCCGCGTCAGCGCGACATCCGCGGAGCACCTCCATCTCGTGCTGGGCGTAGCGCACGACGACCACCCCGCTCGCGCGCTGTGATTCGAGAGCGGCGCGATCGGCAGCGGGCCACTCGAGGACCAGCGGGCGCGCCGAGCTCTTCGTGGCCGTCGCGCTCGTCTGATCTTGCGGCGCGTAGCGCGGCGGCTCGGCGGTACCGGTCACCGTGGGCGTGCAAGCGGCGGCGCCGCATGCCAGCGCCAGCGCGGTGAGCCGCACGCGCGCGAGCGTCATCGCGACCGCCAGACGATGAACTGGAAGATGCCGGGCGCCGAAGCATTGAGCGACACCGCGTCGCCGCCCATCTTGCAGGCGGCGCGCTCGACGTCCTTCTTCATCTCGGGCGTGAACTCGTCGGTGCTCACGCCGGTGAGCGAGACGAGACCGAGGTTCTCGTACTTGGCCGAGCCCTCCTGGAAGTTGAGGTTCTGGAACTGCACGCTGCACGCCGCGCCCTTGCTCGGGTAGAGCGCGCCGCTGCGGATCGGGCTGACCCGGTAGGAGCTGGTGCAACCGGCCAGCGCGCCGACCGCCACGAGCGCCACGAGCGCCACGAGAACGGCGACCGACAGGAGCGAGAGCCGCGCGAAGGTCTTCATCGGGTGAAGGAGCCTACCAAACGCCCCATGTCGCAACCATTCGCGTCGGCGCGAGGCAGGAGGTACGACCGCGGCGTGCGCGTCACGCTCCAGCGCGTCTTGCTCCTCGTCATTGCGCCGCTCGTGCTCGGCGCCGTGGTGTACGTCGCCTGGCGGCCGACCGACGTGGTGCTGGTGGGCTGGTTTCCCGTGGCGATCGTTCACGCGCTGCGCACGACACTGGGCGCATGGCACCTGCCGCGCGTGCTCGTCGAGAGCGCGCCCGATCTCGCGTGGGCATGGGCGTTCGGCGCGGCGCTCGCTCTGGTCTGGCGCGCGCGACCGTGGCGCGCGAAGGCACCGTGGCTCGCGGCGGGCCTCGTCGTCGCCGCCTCCTCGGAGATCGGTCAACTGCGGGGCGTACTGCCGGGCACGTTCGACGTCATCGACCTCGCCGCGATCGTGGTCGGCTATGCGCTCGGCGCAATCGCGGCCTCGTGCGCGCGAAACGTCACGGCGCTACGATGACGGGATGAGAGCGCGATCCGAGGAACGGCCATGCTCGAGACGCAGCGCCTGATCTTGCGCGAGATGACCGAGGCCGACGCCGCGG
>JAYTZB010000293.1:0-4081 GCA_043742085.1 Polyangiaceae bacterium | reverse complement strand
AGGCTGGCCTATCATCCCCGGTCGCCGAGGAGGCCTGCGCCGTGACCGACAAGGTAGAAATCAAGCTCAAGGACACTACGTTCGAGGCCCCGGTCGTGGTGGGCACCGAGAACGAGCGCGCGATCGACATCGCGAACCTCCGCGCCAAGACCGGCCTCGTCACCATCGACCCGGCGTTCATGAACACCGCGTCGACGAAGAGCGCCATCACCTTCCTCGACGGTGAGAAGGGCATCCTTCGCTATCGCGGCTATCCGATCGAGCAGATCGCGGAAAAGTCTCGCTTCGTCGAGACCTCCTATCTCCTCATCTACGGAGAGCTGCCGACGAAGGCGGAGCTGGATCGCTTCTCCACGAACCTCACGCGTCATTCCCTCATCCACGAGGACATGAAGCACTTCTTCGACGGCTTCCCGTCGACGGCCCACCCCATGGCCGTTCTCTCGTCGATGGTCTGCTCGCTCTCCACGTATTACCCGGAAGAGCACGACATCAACGACAAGGAGAAGATGGACATCACGATCGCGCGCCTCATCTCGAAGGTGCGGACGATCGCGGCCTACGCGTACAAGCGCTCCATCGGCCAGCCGTTCGTCTACCCGCGGAACGACCTGAAATACGCGGCGAACTTCCTCAACATGATGTTCTCGGTTCCCTCGGAGCCGTACGAGGTCGACCCCGAGGTCGAGAACGCGATGAACCTCCTGTTCATCCTGCACGCCGACCACGAGCAGAACTGCTCGACGTCGACGGTGCGTCTCGTGGGCAGCTCGCGCGCGAACCTGTTCGCGTCGATCGCCGCCGGCATCCTGGCGCTCTGGGGCCCGCTCCACGGCGGCGCGAACCAGGAAGTCATCGAGATGCTCGAGCAGATCAAGGCCGACGGCGGCGACGTGAAGAAGTACGTCGAGCTCGCCAAGGACAAGAACTCGAACTTCCGCCTCATGGGCTTCGGTCACCGCGTCTACAAGAACTTCGACCCGCGCGCGAAGATCATCAAGGCGACGGCCGACAAGGTCCTCGGCAAGCTGGGCATCAAGGACCCGCTCCTCGACATCGCGAAGGAGCTCGAAGAAGCAGCGCTCAAGGACAGCTACTTCGTCGAGCGGAAGCTGTACCCGAACGTCGACTTCTACTCGGGCATCATCTACCGCGCGCTCGGCTTCCCCACGAGCATGTTCACCGTGCTGTTCGCCATCGGACGCCTCCCCGGCTGGATCGCCCACTGGAAGGAGATGATGGAAGACACCACCACGAAGATCGGGCGTCCGCGCCAGATCTACACGGGCGCTACCGCGCGCGAATACACGCCCATCGAAGGGCGCAAGAGCGGCGGCAAGTAGAGCGTCGGCCGCTCGGCGCTCGGCGTCAGAGCGGCCCGAACGCGAGGCCCATCTTCGAAGCGATCCACTCGCTCGCGAAGAGCATCTCGAGGCATCCCAGGATCAGGAACGGACCGAACGGCATGCGCGCGCCCGCGTGCTGTTCGGCGAGCGGGTCGTCGAGCAGCGCCTGCTTCGCGTCCTCGTCGCCCTCCGCGGCAAGCTTCTCGAGCTCGGCGTGATCCTCCTTCACCGACGCGGGGAGCTCGCTCTCGATCCCGAGCACCCTCGTCACGAGCGCATAGAGCGAGCCCTGGATGGCGCCGGCGAACAGCACGAAGAGCGCGCCCCGCCAGCCGAACCACGCGCCAGCGAGCATGAGGAGCTTGGCGTCGCCGAGGCCCATGCCGGTGCGACCGAGCACGCGCTTGTAGAGGAAGTTGAAGGGCAACCACACGCCGGTGAACCCGGCCGCCGCGCCGATGAGCGACTGCGTGAAGGGGAGGCCACGCAGGGTCGCGGTCGCGATGCCGAGGATGGCTCCGCCGATGGTGATCGAGTCGGGCAGGAACATGTGCTCCGCGTCGATGAACGCCGCCGCGAGCAGCCCCATGCACAGCATGAAGTCGGCGCCGTAGACGGCGAGCGCGCGGACCGCCGGCGTGCTGTCGGGCATCTTCAGGATGATGGCCTCGAAGATGGCCACCGAGAGGAGCCCTCCGAGGAGCTCGACGAGCGGATAGCGCGGGCTCATCCGCGCGCCGCAGCAGCGCGCGCGCCCGCGCAGCAGCAGGTACGAGAAGACCGGCACGTTGTCGTAGCCCGCGATCGGCTTTCCGCAGCCGGGGCAGTGCGAGGCAGGCCGCACGACGCTCATCTCGCGGGGCACGCGATAGATCACGACGTTGAGGAAGCTGCCCCAGATGAGCCCGAAAAAAAGGACGAATCCGCGCAGGATCCACAGGGGAAACCAGCCGTAGACCTCGACGAGACTCATCCGGCGTTCCTGAGGCGCGAGCGTAACATTCGCGGCGCACGTAGCCAGGAGCCAGTCGCGAACTCGCAGTGAGCCTGATAGGTTGCCGTCGTCATGCTGGTCGAGATCAGTCCCGAGCACCCGGAGCCTCGCAAGATCCGTCGCGCCGTCGAGGCGCTCCTGGCCGGTGAGGTCATTGGATATCCGACGGACACGGTCTACGGGCTCGGTTGTGACATCCAGAGCAAGAAGGCCATCGACCGCCTCTACCAGATCAAGGGAATGGATCGGTCGCATCCGCTGGCGTTCATCTGCCCGGACCTGTCGGAGATCGCTCGCTACGCCACCGTCGACAACCAGATCTACCGCGTGCTCCGCCATTTTCTTCCGGGGCCTTACTGCTTCATCCTCGAGGCGACGCGCGAGGTGCCGCGCATCCTCCAGACCAAGAGGAAGACCATCGGCATCCGCGTCCCCAAGCACGAGGTGACGTGCGCCATGGTCCGCGAGCTCGGTCGCCCCATCATCTCCACGACCGCGCAGCGGGCCGGAGCCGACCACCCGCACGTCGACCCGGCCGAGATCGACGAGGACTTCAAGGGCCTCGGTCTCGTCATCGACTCGGGCGCCGGCGGGCTCGTCCCGACCACCGTCGTCGATCTCACGGTCTCGCCGCCCGTCGTCATCCGCGAGGGCGCTGGGCCCGTCGAGGAGATCATCGAGGAGGCGCCGCGCTCGCTGCGTGACGTCCGCGCGGCGATGAATCAGCTGAAGCGCGACATGCGCGGCTGAGGAGTCACGCTCACGCTCACGCGAGCAGCACGCGCATGTCGCCGCCCACGTCGCGGGTCTGGAGGAGCGCGGCGTGATGGATCCTCTTCGCCCAGCGCACGGCATCGGTGATGGCGCGCTCGCTCGCTGCCCCCGTCTCCTCGACCACGGCAAGGCGGCCCGCGATCAGCGACGCGAGAATGCATCCGCCGCCGTGGAACGGCCGAAGGGATAGGCGAGGCAGCGGCAGCTCGATGACCCGGCCGGCGAACGCGAGGAGGTCCACGGCCTGCGCTCCGCCGAGGTGGCCGCCCTTCACGAGGACGGCGCGGCAGCCCAGACGGAGGAGAGCGAGGGCGGCGTCGTGCGCCTCGTCGAGGCGCGTGACCCGGAGGCCCGTCAGCACCTCGGCCTCCGGCGCATTCACGGTCACGAGCGCAGCGTGAGTTAGGACGCGATCGCGAAGCGCGCTGACCGCGCGCTCCTCGAGGAGGCGGGCGCGCCCCCGCGTCGGCATCATCACGGTGTCGACGACCGCCGGGATGTCGCGATGAATGGCCAGGAAATCCCCGACCGCGCGCGCGTTCTCCTCGGAGCCGAGGGCGCCGACCTTGATGGCGCGAACGCGCTGGTTCTTCACCACTTCAGTGCATTCTGCAATCACCTCGCGCTTGGCGACGGCAGTGGCGGCCCGCATGCCCGACGTCGATTGCACGGTGAGGACCGCGACCGCCGCGCACGGGAAGGCCCCGGCGCGGAGGATGGCACGCGCGTCGGCGAGGACCCCGGCCCCGGCGCCGGGATCGAGCCCGCCGATGGCGAGGACGCACGGGAGGGGCGGAAGCTTGGGGGCGGTGGCCCGTCGGGGCGGGCGCGAGGCGGGTCCAGAGCGCGTGGAGGCGGGCTTGGACGAGGACCGTTTGGAGGAGGCCACGATGTCTTGCTCTCCCGTCTTGCTATCTCTCGCGCACACGCCCTTGCTCTTGCGGGTCGCGCAAGCGAGTATACCCGC
>JAYTZB010000292.1:0-3679 GCA_043742085.1 Polyangiaceae bacterium | reverse complement strand
TTTCGAGGAGAGCTCTCACCATGCGTCGAATCGCTTTCGTTCTGGCTTCCATGTTCATCGTGCCGGGCGCGCTCTACGCGTGCAGCAGCGACACCAAGTCCACGGCTACGAACAGCGACGCAGGCGGCGACGGCGCGACCGGGACCGACGCGCCGATCGCGGATCACGACGCGTCCGTGGCGGACAGCGGGCAGGCCGACACGAGCACGGCCGTCGCCATTCGCTGCACGCAGGCCGAGTTCGATCAGAAGGCGGGCCCCGGGGGCGGTGACTTCACGTCCTTCGGCGGCGCGGACATCTCGTTCCCGACCACGGCCGCACCGGCGCAGTACGTCAACCACTGCGTCAAGGTGAAGGTCGGTTCGAACATCACGTTCGCCGGCAGCTTCGCGAGCCACCCGCTCGTGCCGGCCGGCGGCGACACACCGACGCCGATCCCGAGCCAGAGCGCCGACGCCGACGGCGGCGCGGTCTCGTTCGACGTGCCGAACAAGGGGACCTACGGCTTCCAGTGCGGCTTCCACCCGTCGATCATGTTCGGGGCCATCCAGGTCGTTCCGTAGGCGCGATCGCTGGCGGGCGACGCGTCGGCCGAGCGGCGCGCCAGCCTGGCGCATTGCTGCAGTTTGCATAGCGCTCGCGCCGCTTCTCATTGCGCCTCGCAAGCGCGCGCCTGGAAGACGCGAGGACCACGCGCGTCGAGCTGGGCACGTCTGGTGCAGCCCGGCAGGGGTGATGAATTTTTATGCATCGCCCGAGTACCTGAGGCTCGTCTCGGACGCGTACTTCAAGGGACTCCCCACGAGCGTGGAGGATGTCCGTATCGGACGCGACGTCCTCCGCGTGCTCGTGGTCGACGAGGACCGGGTGATCACCGACGTCCCGTTCCTCGACTACCACGAGCCCCTCGCCCACGCCGAGGTCCGCTGGCCCACGCGCGCGCATGGCCACGCGCGCTGGGTGACGAGGGGCGTCATCGAAGAGCGCGAGTGGGAGGCCTGCGCTCGTCCGGGAATCGAAGCGGCGCCGTACGTGGACTGGTCGGCGGTACCGACCTTCGATGGCTACCTCGCGAAGCAGAAGACGCGCTGGGGAGGCCTCCTCAAGGAGAACGAGCGACGACGGCGCCGACTCGCGGAGGACTTCGGCGAGCTCACGTTCTGCGTGGACGACCCGCGCGACGACGCGTTCGAGCTCGCCCGGAAGTGGAAGCGGCTGCAGCTGGTCGCGACCGGTGCCAACGACTACCTCGCGAATCCGCAGAACCTCGAATTTCTCAGGCTCGCTCGGGAACGAGGGATCCTCGTCTCGTCCACGCTGCGCGCCGCGGGCCGCCTGCTCTCGGTGTGGCTGGGATTCATCCACGCCGGCGTGTGGTCGGGCTGGATCTTCGCCTACGACCACGATCCGAGCCTGCGGAAGTATTCGCTCGGGCACCAGCTCCTGCGCTCGATGCTCGAGGAGAGCCATCGCCGCAAGCATCGTGAGCTCGACTTCTCGATCGGCAGCGAAGACTACAAGTGGCTCTACGCTACTCACGCGCGCGTCCTCGGGCCCATCGGCCGCGCACCGCTGCAAGAGCGCGTCGTCACGCTCGCCAAGCATCAGGCGAAGATGGCGCTGGCGGCGAGACCAGCGTGGCTGGAGCTCGCGCGGAGCCTCAGGGACCGAGCGGCATCATTGCCCATCATGGACCGCGTCCGACCCGCACCTGGAGATGAGACATGAGCGCCTCGGAAGACCTCGGGACACCGCTCTCCGCAGACACCGGCCCGCCGCTCGATGCGCCGCCGGCCAGCGCTCTCTCTCGATTCAGGGCGAGCGCGTCGGCGACGGTGTCGGCGGCGATCATGCCGCTGATGCAGCGGGCGGGCCGCGCGTACATGGGCGGTGAGACCGTCGACGATGCACTGACCATCGCTCGTCGTCTCGACGAGGAGGGCCTCCCGACCACGTTGGGGTTCTGGGATACGAAGGAGTACTCGGCGCAGCAGGTGGCGGACCTATGTTCGGGCGCCATACGAACCATCGCGAGCAGCGGTCTCGATAGTTATCTATCGATCAAGCCCCCGGCGTTGCGCTTCGATCGCGCGTTGAGCGCAGCGCTCGCGCGCACCGCGCACGCACATCGCGTCCGCGTGCATTGCGACTCTCACGGCCCCGAGGTGGCGGCGGCCTCGCACACGATGGAGCAGTCGATGCTCGAGCACCTCGGAGCGGACAGCCTCAGCACGACGCTGCCCGGGCGATGGTCGCGGAGCCTGGGCGATGCTGATTGGGCGATCGAGCACGGGCTGCGCGTCCGGGTGGTCAAGGGTCAATGGCCCGATCCGGAAGAGCCCGGCCGGGACCCGTCCGCCGGCTATCTCGAGGTGATCGATCGGCTCGCAGGTCGCGCGCGCCACGTCGGAGTGGCCACCCATGACGTGCCTCTCGCCGCGGAAGCGATCGCGCGACTGCGCGCGGCCAGGACGCCCTTCGAGCTCGAGCTCCTCTACGGCATGCCGATGGCACCGTCGTTGGAATGGGCGAAGGAGGAGCGCGTTCCGACCAGGATCTACGTGCCGTTCGGGAAGGGCTTCATTCCGAGCGCCGTCGGCGTGCTGCGCCGCAATCCGCGGTTGGCGTGGCTGGTGATCAAGGATCTCGTGACGCCTTCGAGCTGAACGTCTCAGTAGTGCGTGCAGATGCAGACCTTCGTGATCTTGCTGCACGCGGTCTTTCGGCAGAGCGGGGCGGAGAAGTCGCTTCCGCCGGTGTCGCCGCCGCTGGTATCGGCTGGCGCGCTGGTATCGGCCGCGCTGCTGGTATCGGCAGGCGCGCTGGTGTCGGCAGGCGCGCTGGTATCGGCGGGTGCGCTCGTGTCCGCGGTGCCCGTGGGGTCGGTGCCGCCGCTCGTGGTATCGAGGCTACCGCTCGGGTCGGCAGGCATCGTCGTGCCGGTATCGCTGGTCGGCTGAGAGGCGTTCGAATCGGGTCCCGCCGGCGCGCCCGACGCGGTCGGGTCGGCGTCCCCGGACGGCATCGTGTTGTTGCCCTCCGCAGGAGTCGTCGCGTCGGCGGGAGGCGTGGTCGTTTGCTCGGCCGAGCTCTCGGGCTTCTCGGCCTCCTTCTCGTCGGCGGCCTTCTGCGTGGCGGCGTCGGATGCCGTCTTCGCGTCGTCGGCCGTCTTCTGGTCGTCGGCGGCCTTCTGATCCGCCGCCGTCTTCTCGTCCGCCGCGGCCTTGTCGGCGGCGGTCTTCGCGTCGTCGGCGGCCTTCTGATCCGCTGCTGCCTTCGCATCCGCCGCGACCTTCTCGGACTCGGCCTGCTTGGCCGCGAGCGTGTCGAGCGTCTGCTGCATCTGCGCCATCTTGGCTTCGTTCTGCTGTTGCAGGACCGTCTGCTGCGCGGCTTGCTGTTTCTGCTCGGCGATCTGCTGCTGCTGTGCGGAGATCTGCTGGCCTTGCTGATCGATCTGCTGCTGCTGCTTGTCGGTCGTGCGGTCGGTCGCCTGGTCGGCGGCGACCGCGACTGCCGCCACCAGCACCAGCGCGACGCCCACCGGCACCGAGACCGGCGCGGTGAGGAGCGCGACCGCCAGACCGCCGACGATCCCGACCTGCGCGGCGAGGCCGTAGGCCTTCCTCTTGTGCGCGTGGTGCCAGTCCAGCCCGTAGCTCGCCGCCATCAGCTGCCA
>JAYTZB010000291.1:0-2905 GCA_043742085.1 Polyangiaceae bacterium | reverse complement strand
CCACGCCACGCTGGCGAACGGGATCTTGCCGTCCTCGCGCACCACGAACACCGCCTTGTCGCGATCGAACACGTCGGCCGCCTCGAAGTCGAACGCGCGGGCAAAGAGCGCGTGACCGTCCGACGTCGCATCGGGACCGAGACCGAACGCCGTGCAACCGAGGAGCGGCGAGTGCTCGAAGCTGAGGGCGATGTCGTAGAGCGCATGGAGGAAGACCATGCGTGGGTACGTCGGCATGTGCGACGCGAACGGATCGGGCTCGAACGCCTGCGCCTCGGCGGCGATCTCGCGCCGGCGCGGTTCGGGAAAGCCCTCGTCCACGTGGCGATAGCGGTAACGGCCCGCGTCGAACATGAGCGCGCGCGCGGGAGCAAAGGGCACGACGTCGCGGAAGCCGGTCCACATGACCTCCTCGTTGGCGATCATGCGATCGCGCAGGAGCGTGGTGTGCTCGGTGCCGATCTCCTCGGGGGTGCCGGCGAGATGCGCGATGCGAACGCCGCGAACGGCTGACCAACCGCGACCGGCATGGCGAACGCCGTCGGTCTCGGACAGCGTGAGCGCGACGGGAGCAATGGACGGCGGCGTCAGCTTCGTGAGCTGGCCGACGACGAGATGCGCCGCCACCGGCGCGAGCAGGAACACGCCCAGCGCGATGAGCTTCTTCTTGTGGCGCCGCGCGAAGCTCACGACGTGGTCCGTCCGGCACGTCGATCGCTGAGCGCCACCACCACGGTGCGGACGATGCGCCAGGGGTCGCGGACGACGTGGAAATGGGTCACGCGATCCTCGGGATAGAGGACGCGGATCGGCTCCTCGACGATGGGAACGCCGGCCCACACGGCGCGGAGGAGGACCTCGGCCTCGAAGTCGTAGCCCTCGCCGCGCGGCGCGAGGCGGAGCGTCTGCGCGATGGGATAACGACGAAGGCCGCACTGCGTGTCGCTCAGCGTGCGACCGGCGAACCGCGAGATGAAGAAGTTCGAGATGTCGTTCGAGACCTGGTTCTTGCGCGGCGCGCCTGCGGTGGCGAGGGCACGGATGCCGAGCACGAAGGCCTCGGGGTCGCTGGCGGCCAGCAGCACGCGTCGTGCTTCCTCGGCGGGGTGCTGGCCGTCGGCGTCGACCGTCACGGCGACCTCGTGCCCGCGCGCGCGCGCGGTCGCGAGCCCGGTGAGCAGCGCCGCGCCCTTGCCGCGGTTGCGCCCATGCGAGACGAGCTGACAGCCTGCGCGCGCGGCGACGGCGGAGGTGCCGTCCGTCGATCCGTCGTCGATGACGAGGATCTCGTTCTGGAGCGCGGGAAGCGCGGCGCGCAGATCGGCGATGACACCGGCGAGCGTCTTCTCGGCCTGGTAGGCGGGCACGAGGATGCACGCGCGATCGAGCCAGGGGAGGCGCGACGCGTTCGACTCCGCAGCTCGCGCGCTCGGGTCGGGGCTCACGCGGGGAAGGGCCATGGCCGCGGAATGTTGCACGTTGACCGGCAGGGGCGCAAAGGGTACGCGCCACGGTCGACGTGCCGATCGCATTCACCATCGAGAAAGGCCCGCACGAAGGGCTCGCCAAAGCAGAGCTGCTCCGTCGCGTCCGCGCGATGATCCGGCTTCTTCAATTGGATAAAGCGGAAGTTTCATTCGTCCTAACCGACGACGAACACATCCATCAATTGAACAAAACCTATCGGCATAAAGATCGTCCCACGGACGTTCTCGCGTTCGCGATGCACGAGGGTGAGTTCGGCGCGCTCGCCGGCCACATGCTGGGCGACGTCATTGTGAGCGTCGATACTGCCCGCAAGCAGGCTGAGGAGCGCCGGAGGCCAGTTCTCGACGAGGTGACGATGCTCCTCGCGCACGGCCTCCTCCACCTCCTCGGCTGGGACCACCGGACGGACGCCGAGGATCGCCGCATGCGGGCGGAGACGACCCGCCTGTGCGCCGCGGCGGCGCAGCCCTCTTCGAGGAGAGCGGTCTCAAAGGGAGGAGCCAAACGAGGTCTCTCGCGGAAACCCTCGCCTCCTCGACCGACGAGCCGACGCAAGAAACCTCAATGACAATGAGGGGTCCGCGTCGAAGGCGTGGGTGAAGCGTGAGCGTTTAGGCCTCGTCCGCCGGCATTTGATGTGGGTCCATGCCTCCTATCGTCTCGCCGTCATCGCTACGAAAACGCATCTAAGCCCCGTTTTTCCCTTGCGGGGATGGAACCGCGGATGTTAACCATGTGGCCGTGAAGCAGTTTCGAGCCTAAAAACTCGGGTCCGCGGCACACGGTGCTCGAGCTCTCATCTGTCCTTGGAAGCATTTCTGCCCCAAGAACAGCGTCTGGACTCAGATACTGATTGCGCACCAAGCGACGATTGACGTCGCGGGATTTGACAGGAGGAACGCACATGGCAGCTGCAAAGCGGATGACGAAGGCCCAGGTTATCTCGGACATTGCTCAGTACTCGGAGCTCGACAAGAAGAGCGTCGGTAAGGTCTTTGAAGGCCTCACGGATCTGATCAAGAAGCAGCTTGGCCCGCGCGGTCCCGGCGAGTTCGTGATCCCCGGCCTCCTCAAGCTGAAGACCGTCAAGAAGAAGGCGATCCCGGCGGGCGAGCGTCGCAACCCGTTCACGGGCCAGATGCAGCACTTCCCGGCGAAGCCGGCCTCGAAGAAGGTCCGCGCGACCGCCCTCAAGGCGCTCAAGGATCTCATCCAGTGATTTCAGCGTGAGCTCCTTGCGAGCTCACGTTCAAGTCCTCGTTTCAAAACCGCCGGGCGCCCCTTCCTTCGGGAGGCGGCGCCCGCGGCGTTTTGTGGCGTACGGAACGAGGACCGACGCGAGCGCGAGCAGCACGAGCGGGTAGTCGCCGAAGCGCACGTACAGCGTCGGCGGCCCTGACAGCAGCGCCGGCTCCGT
>JAYTZB010000290.1:0-1981 GCA_043742085.1 Polyangiaceae bacterium | reverse complement strand
CCTCGGCGAGATCGACCAGCGCATCGGCTGGGCGCACGACGCGGGCTTGCTCGTCGTGCTCGACATGCATCAGGACCTCTTCGGCGAAGGCTTCCTCGGCGGTGACGGCGCGCCGCGCTGGACGTGCGAGGAATCGCGCTACGCCGCCTTCAAGCCGACGACGCCGTGGTTCTTCGGCTCGCTCGATCCCAACGTGGGCGCGTGCTTCGACACGCTCTGGACCAACGGCGACGTCCGCGGTCACCTCGTCGAGGCGTGGCGTCAGCTCGCGCTGCGGCTCGCCAGGTACGACAACGTCCTCGGGTTCGATCCCATCAACGAGCCGTTCTGGGGCACGGCATCGCTCTCGACGTTCGAGGCGGATCGGCTCGCGCCGTTTTACGGCGAGGTCACGAACGCGGTGCGCAGCGTCGCCCCGGGATGGCTCGTGTTCGCGGAGCCGAGCGCGGCCCGCAATCTCGGCCTCGGGTCGACGTTTCCGAAGCTCCCCTACGAAGGCGTCGTCTACGCGCCGCATGCCTACGACCCGAGCGCGGAGTCCGGCAACGGGTTCGATCCCGGCCACCGCGACGTCATGCTCCAGAAGCTCGTCGACATGCGTGACGAGGCGAGCGCGATGGGCGCCGCGCTGTTCATCGGCGAATACGGCGGCGACTCGAGCAAGCCGGGCATCGCCGAGTACATGACCGCCGCGTTCGACGGCGCGGGCGCGGTCGGAGCGAGCTCCACGTACTGGGCTTACGACAAGAACGAGGTCGGTTACGGCCTCCTCCACGACGACGGCTCCGAGAAGAAGGAGCTCGCCGATGTCCTCACGCGCCCCTATCCGCAGCGGGTCGCGGGCAAGATCCTCTCGTATGCGTTCGACGCGGATATTCAGACTTCAACCATTCGCTGGGAGCCGGACGCCACGGTCGACGCGCCCACCGAGATCGCGGTTCCAGTGCGGATCTATCCGCATGGCGTGACCGTCGATTGCGGCGGCTGCACCGTGGAGGAGGAGCCCGGGCTGGTGCGCCTGCGGACTCAGCCGCCTGGAAATCCCGTCGTGCTCACGATTCGCGGTCGCTGACGCAACGGCGGACGGCAGTGAGGAATCGGAGCGAGGTGAGGAGGACCAAGATCGCCGCCGTGATCGTGGTGATCGCGCTCCTCGTGATGGCGCAGCGGTTCGGGGTCTTCGAGCAGTTCAAGGATCCGGAGCGCGTGCGCGACACGCTGGTGCAGCTCGGACCCTGGGGCTACCTCGCGTTCGTGCTCGCGTATGCGGCGCTTCAGCCCTTCGGTGTCCCGGGCACGGTCTTCGTCATGGCGGCGCCGCTGATCTGGCCGTGGCCGGTCGCCTATGCGCTCTCGATGGTCGGCACGATGGCGGCGAGCGTGATCGGCTTCTCGTTCTCGCGCTTCGTGGCGCGCGACTGGATCGCCACGAGGATCCCACAGCGCTTCCGCAGGTACGACGAGGCGCTGGAGCGCCACGCGTTCCGCACGGTGGTCCTGTTGCGGTTCATCTTCTGGATGCCGCAGCTCCTGCACGCGTTCCTCGGCCTCTCGAAGGTGCGCTTCTGGACGCACTTCTGGGGCTCGCTCGTGGGCTATGCGATTCCGCTGCTGCTCGTGAGCTACTTCGGCGAGAAGCTCTTCAACGTGATGAAGAACGCGCCACGGGAGGCCTGGATCGCGATCGGCGCCGCGACGGTGGTGATCGCGGCGACGGTGTGGCTGGTGCGGAGGAGGCGAGCCGCGAGGGGAGCGGACGCGGCCACCGCGGCGGAGGCGACCGTGGTAGACGCGACGAACGCGTCGGACTGACGCTCGCGACGAGGCGCGTCCGCGTCCCCACGCGCGGCAAGGGAAGACGAGAGGAGAGGGGAGCGAGGGTTGGCGAGATCTGGGTGGGGGCCGCTGCCGAGCGCCCGCGCCTCGCGGGCGCATGCACCAAAGCCTGTCGCGCTGGTGTCGAGTGCCGCCGCGCAGGCGA
>JAYTZB010000289.1:0-1826 GCA_043742085.1 Polyangiaceae bacterium | reverse complement strand
CGACACGTCGAGGCCTCCGCAGCGGTCGCCCTCGTTCTTCACGAAGCGCATGAACGGCGGCTTCGTATCGAGGTCCGTGTAGAGCTCGAGCAGGCGCTTCCCCATGCGCGCCTCGTCGTCCTCGAGGAGATGCACGGTGCGCGGTCCATGATGGCAGCAGCGGCCGCAACCGACGCAATCGGCGCCGTCTGGATCGGGAACGGGCAGCATCAACCCTCGGCGCGATTGCCGCCCAGCACCACCGGCCACTTCGCCTCCTCGACCATCGACGCCACCGAGCGGATGTCGCTCCGCAGCTGCTCCGCCGTCGGGCGGTGCCGGGGATCGCGGCGCAGCGTCGTCACGAGGACCTCGGCCAGCGGGCCGACCTCGGGATTCGCGATGAGGGAGCGCATGGGGAGCGGCGCACCGTCGTGCGAGACGTGCATCGTGATCTGCGTGACCTCGTTCGGCGCATCGAAGAGGACCTTGCCGGTCAGCATCTCGAAGGCGAGACACCCGAACGAGTAGATGTCCGAGGCCATCGGCATGGGGTGCGGGAAATCGTCGGGGACGACGCCCCAGACCTCGGGCGCGCCGTACGGTCCGGTCCCGCAACCCGGGCGGATCTTGCGGCCCGCGAGCCCGAAGTCCACGAGCACGCCCTGCTCGCCTTTGCGGAGGAGGACGTTCGAAGGCTTGATGTCGAGGTGGCCGAGCCCTGCCGAGTGCATCGCCTCGAGGCCCGCGAGGACGTCGTCGAGCGCCTTGATGCACTTCTTCATGTCGAAGGTCTTCGAGTCGATGACGCGCTCGAGCGTGACGCCCTCCACGAGCTCCATGACGAGGATGGGCAGCGGCCGCGCCGCGAGATCGAAGGTCACGAAACGCGCGAGATTCACGTGGTTCGGCAGCATGATCAGCGCCGACGCCTCTTCGCGGAACAGCTTGAAGAACTCGTCCTGCGAGACCGACCGCGCAGCGGTCGCGTTGTAGTCGGGGACCTTCAGCGCGAAGCGTTCGGCGCCGGTCTCGTGGCGATCCTCGACGCGATTGACCACGAACACGGACGCCGTGCCGCCCACACCGAGCGAGCGCACCACGTAGAAGCCGCCGATGGTACGCCGCGCGGGCAGCCAGGCCGGGAGCTGATCGGCGACGCCGATCGGGATGCCATCGCGCGACGGACGCTCGATGGGCAGCTCGCCGAGGCTCCACAGGATCCCCGCCGTCAGCCGCGCGATGCCGTGCGGAAGCCCGCCGAGGAGCTCGTCGATGGCAGGCGCAAGCGTCTCCTCGGTGAGCACGAGGTCTTGACCGGCGAGCACGCGCGACACCGCGGCGCTGAGCAGCTTCGGCTGCGGAGGTGACATCGCCATCGTGGGCAGCTCGGGGTCGAGCCGACCACGCGCACCGATGCACATCTGCGCGAGCGCGCCGACCCAGGTCTCGACGGCCTGGATGATGTCGGGCTCCGACGCCGCGTCCGCGCTCGAGAGCCCACGGAGCGAGCCCACCTTCGCGATGGTGCTGAGCGCAGCGTGAAGGCGGACGAGGACGGTGCGGAGCGCCTCGCTGCGCGCCGAGGCCTCGGGAGCGAGCTCGTTCGCGAGCTCCTCGAACGCCTTGAGCCGCTCCTCGGCCGGCGTCCCGCGCGGCGGCGCGATGGACGGCGGGTACAGGGAATCCTTGGGGTCGGACGCCTTCTTCTTGATCGGCTTCGTCGCGTTGGAGTCACGAAGGAACCGCGCGTAACGCGTCAGCACGTGGCGGAGATCGGGGTCCATCGACGCCTCGGCGAGCGTCTCGAACTCGCCCGTCGACTTTATGCGCTGCGCGAGGGCCAG
>JAYTZB010000288.1:0-3616 GCA_043742085.1 Polyangiaceae bacterium | reverse complement strand
CTCGCGATGCGCAGCGGTGCCGAGGGCCGCGTGCTCTGCGCGATGATGGTCGCGGGCGCGCCGCGCTGGACGAGCATCAGCACGCTGCCCAGCTCGATGGCGTCGCCGGGGTCGATGGTGACGACCGCGCGCGGCTCGAGACGCCGACGGTTGACGCGAACCCCATTGGTGCTCCCGAGATCCTCGATGGCGAGCGCGCCCGCCGTGCGCAGGACGGCGTGGTGGCGCGACACCGACGCGTGGTCGATGACGACGTCGCAATCCACCCCGCGTCCCATGACGACGCGCGCCTTTGCCTCCACAGGTTGCACGAAGCAGCCCGACGACGAGCTCACCACGAGCATGAATGGCGCTGCCAGGTGCGCATGCGCATGCGCGTGCGGGCCGGAGCCATCCGGGGGCTCGGACAGTCGCTCCGTCCGCGTCTGCTCGCCGAGCGAGCGGTTGCGTTCGTTCACGACGTTCTTCGACATCGCATGACATACTGACGTGGATGGCGGAGGAGTCGAGGTCGCCCGCGCCGCGCGTCCTCTTCGAGCTCGGTCGTGGCGGGATGGGTAGCGTGTTTCTCGCCCTGTCGACCGGCGCCGGCGGCTTCAGCAAGCTGAAGGTGGTGAAGCAGCTGCGGCCCGAGCTGGCGTCGGACGGCGAGTTCGTCGCGATGTTCCTCGACGAGGCGCGGACCACGGCGCGGCTCGACCACGACAACATCGTCAAGACCTACGAGGTCGGCTTCGACGGCGTGGGCTTCTCGTTCTCCATGGAATACCTGGAAGGCTTGTCGCTCGATCGCGTCGCCCGAGGGCTGGCGAAGCGCGGCATGCAGCTGCCGCGCGAGCTCGCGGCATGGTCGGTCAGCCAGGTGCTGGCCGGACTTCATCACGCGCACGAGCATACCGACCTCGACGGGGCTCCGCTCTCGATCGTGCATCGCGACGTATCGCCCCACAACGTGTTCGTGACGTTCGACGGGAGCGTGAAGCTCCTCGACTTCGGTATCGCCAAGGCTGCCGACTCCGCGGTCGACACGCGCACCGGCGACATCAAGGGCAAGACGCGCTACCTCGCGCCCGAGCAGGCGGCACGCGGAGCGCCGGTCGACCGCCGCGCCGACGTCTTCGCCGCGGGCATCGTGCTCTACGAGCTGGTGACCGCTCAGCGCTTCTGGGGCGAGCTGCTCGACGGCGAGGTCTTCGCGAGGCTCGCCGCCGGCGAGCTGCCGAGCGCGCGCGCCACCGGCGCCGACGTACCGGAGGAGCTCGACCGGATCATCTGCTGCGCCACCGCGCGCGTGCCCGATCGCCGCTACCCCACGGCGGCTGCCATGCAGGCCGACCTCGAGGCGTTCGTCGCCGGCCAAGCGAGCCGCGTCGGTCCGCGACCGATGGCTGCGCTCATGGCGTTCCACTTCGCGAGCGAGCGCGCCCTGGCCCGCAAGCGCGTCGAGGAAGCGATCCGCGGCGCGCGCGAGGGCGCGGTGAGCGCGACGACCGATGACGCAGAGACGCTCCGTGCCGCTGGCAGCGAGGACGTCACGACAGACGCGACGGCGACCGCTCCTCTCGCCGCCGAGCGCGTCGAGGAGCCAATCCTGCGCGCGCCGCCACCCGCGGCCGCGCCGCGGCCCGCACCGCGCGCACGAGCGAAGGTCGCGTTGACGGTCGCGGTCGGGCTCGCCCTGGTCGCGGGCGCGTGGGGGATGACGCGTTCTCTGCCGCGCACGACGAGCACGGAAGGCGGCGCGACGGTGCCCGTCGCCGACGCCCACCTCCCCGGTTGCGTCGCGGACCGCGACTGCACGCCTGCAATGGTTGGCGGTCACGCCATCTGCCGCGCTGACCTTCATCGCTGCGCAAGCCTCGAGAGCGCCGAGTGCCGGGTGGTCGGCGAGGCGAGCGCGTTCGGCGATGCGCGGACGCTGTGGGTGGGCACCATGTTCCCCACATCCGGGCCGGGCGCCGATCAAAATGCGCGCGTCTACGAGCGCGGCGTGCTCCTCGCGCACGAGGACTTCACAAAGGTGACGCACGGACTGCCGCCGCTCGACGGCGTGGGCGAGCCGCGCCCGATCGGGATCGTGGCGTGCGACTCGACCCGCGATCCTGCAGCCGTCGGACGTCACCTCGTCGAGGACGTGGGCGTGCCGGCGATCATCGGCTTCAGCGCCAGCGATACGCTCATCGCGCTGGCCGGCAAGCTGTTCATCCCCGAGGACGTCCTCGCGGTCAGCGTGAGCGACGGCAGCGCCTACGTGTCGAAGATCGCGCAGCCCAAAGATCAGCCACGGCTTGTCTGGCGGACCACGATGGACACGTGGGGGATGGCAAGACCGGCGGCGCGGCTGATCACGCAGATCGTCGAGCCCGAGCTCCGTCAGCGTCACGTCGTGGACGAAGGCGCCGCGGTGCGGGTGGCGCTCGTGCGCGAGGACTCCCTGGTCGGTCTTTCGACGTCGGACGCCATCGGCGATGTGCTCCGCGTCAACGAGCGGTCGGCGCTGCAGAACGGCGCCGATTTTGCAGACGTGATCATCAAACGCGACGACCTCTCTTCGTACGCGACGGCCGTGAGCCGGCTGCTGGCGCTGGCTCCCCACGTGGTCGTGTACGCCGCGAGGGACGAGCAGGTTTCGGCGGTCCTGGCTCCTCTCGAGGCGCGCTGGCCGAAGCGTGCTCGCCATCGCCCGGTGTACGTCGAGGACACGACGCTCGGCGGCAGGGCGCTCTTCGACCTGTTCCGATCGCGGCCGGACGTCCGAAAGCGCACGTTCGGCATGTACGGCCCTCTCGAGACCGCGGCGAACCTGCGTTTCACGAAGCGCTGGGCGGAGGGCGCCGAGGTGCCTCTACCCTACACGCAGGTCCCGGGCTCGGCCTACGACGGCTTCTACCTCCTCACGTTCGCGCTCTTCCTCGGCCAGGGCAGCGGGAGCGCGGGGACGCCACCGCTCCGGGGCAGCACCCTGGCGCGGCAGATCCCTCGCCTCATGCCGCCCGGCGAGTTGGTGGAGGTCGGTCCGGGAAAGATCTTCGACGTGCTCGACATCCTGCGCCGCGGCGGCAACGCCGACCTCGTGGGTACCGCAAGCAACCTCGACTTCGATGCCCGCACCGGCGACACCATGGGGAACGTGGTGCTCGACTGCGCCCGACCGAGCGCCGCGACCTTCGAATCCCAAGAGATCGCGGTGACCTATTCGGCGGCAACGCTCCGCTGGACCGGCAAGCTCGCCTGTCCGTGGTGACGTGAATCGGCGATCCATGGCGTCGTTCCCGCCTCCTGAGGGGAATTTGCGCAAGCGGCGTCGGCGTCGGGGTTTCGCGCGATGGTGAAGCTCGGTCTCACCCGATCTCATCGACTCGCGCGCGGGCCTCTGCCTTGCAACCCGGGGGACCATGAAAGAATACATCGCCGCGCTCTTGCTGCTCGCATCGTGCGGGATGACCGGCGCGTGCGCCGCGCCTACGGATGAAGACGAGGACGACGGGGTCGAGTCCACTGCCGACGCCCTGAGCGCGGGCGTGCCCACGTACGACGCGTCGACCGCGTGCAAGGTCGAGGGGCGCTCGCGCACGCTGCTCGATATCGTCGAGCACGAGGGAGAGGCGCGGTGGAG
>JAYTZB010000287.1:0-7316 GCA_043742085.1 Polyangiaceae bacterium | reverse complement strand
AACGCGCGCGCGTGGCACTTCGACTACCACGAGCCCGACGGCACCACCGCGGGCCGCTGGCTCGACGACAAGGGCCAAGGCGTGGAGCTCCTCGCCCAGATCGCCGCCATCATCAAGCAGCTCGCGGGCCTCGATCTGTCGACGAGCTAGCTCGCGATGGGTCGATCGGGAGCGGCCAGGGCCTCTCCGAGGAACGCCACGAGGCGAGCCGCCAGTTGCTCGGCCGTGGCCGGATCGAACTTGTCGACGGAAGCGAAGAGCGCGGCGTCCCGCCCGAAGACCGCCCAGGCCAGGTCCACCATGCGATGCCTCGGGACCGCCAGGGCCTCGAGCTCGATGCCCGCGGGCTTCGGTAGCGGCGTGCCGTGTTGCTCGGGCGCGGCGATGAAGTTGAGCGCGACGCGCCAGAGCGGGCCTTCGACATAGTCGTCGGTGACGAGCACACAGGGCACGTCGACCTCGCGCTGACTCTGCATGACGACGAGATGCTCGCGGCGCACCAGCTCGCGCAGCGTGGGCGAGCCCGACAGGTCGGTGCGCAGGACGAAGAAATCGAAGAAGCAGCCGACGACCCCCGACAGCGACTCGTGGATGCCGTGGGTCAGCTCGTTCGGCGCGACGATGGTGACATCGGACTGACCGGTGAGCCGGGACAAGAACGACTTCAAGAGCGCCGAAAGGACGACGAACTGGGTGGTGGACTCTGCGCGTGCCAGCTCGGCGATGCTCGTCCAGAGCTGGGCGTCGAGCGGCGTGGGCCTCACGTGGCTCCGCGTGGTGAAGTCGTCGGGCGTGGGGCGGTCGAAGGGGAGCGCCAGCCCAGATGCGCCGGCGAGCCGTTGCCGCACGGTAGCCACCTTGGCTCGCAGCTCCGGTGCCTCGCAGTACTTCCGTTGCCAGGCGACGAAGTCCACGTACTGGAACGCGGGCTCGCCGAGTGGTGACGTCGCTCCCTTCACGAACGCCTCGTAGATGATGAGCACGTCGGCCAGCAGGGTGTCGCACAGCGTCGGGTCGAGGAGCAGGCGGTGCCCGGTCATGAGGAGGATGTGGTCGTCGTCACCGAGGCGCAGCAGCGTCATGCGCGGGAGCGGGCCGCCCGCTGCGTCGAGCAGCGCTCGCGCACCGTTCTGGGCGCGCACGAAGTCGTCGAGGGCCGAGGGCGGAAGACCCGAGAGATCGACATGCTGGAGCACGCCTTCACGACGGGGATGGATCACCTGGACCGGCTCGCCGTCGATCACCTCGATGGTGGTGCGCAGCGCGTCATGACGGCGCGCCTCTTCGTCGATGCTCCGCGCCAGCGCCTCGGTGTGGAGCAACCCACGAATGCGGGTAGATTGCACATAATTGAAGCCCGGCGAATCGGGACGACGCGCTTGCCTGTCCCACCACATTCGCTGGTTGTGCGAGAGCGGCGCGCGATGGCGGTTCTCGACTCGCTCGAACCGAGGTCCGGTGTCGCCCGCCTTCAGTCCGTCCACCTTCGCCGCCAGGCGGCTCACCGTGGAGGCCTCGAAGAGCGCGCGCACCGGCACGCTGACGCCGAGTCGTTCCCGGATCTTGGTCACCACGCGAATCGCCAGCAGGGAGTGGCCGCCCAGCGCGAAGAAGTCGTCGTGTGCTCCGGCGCGCTCGATGAGCAGCGTCTCGCAGAAGACGCCGGCGATGGCGTCTTCGGTAGCGTTCCGCGGCGCGACGTACTCCGCTGCGGCTGCCGCGAAGTCCGGAGCAGGCAGAGCCTTGCGGTCGACCTTACCGTTCGAGTTGAGCGGGAGCGCCTCCATCATCACGAAGGCGGAGGGGACCATGTAGTCGGGCAGCGTGATCGCGAGCGCGCTCTTGAGCGACTCCGTCGAGAGCTTCACGTTCGGCGCAGCGACGACGTATCCGACGAGCCGCTTGTCGCCGGGGCGATCCTCGCGGGCGAGGACCACCGACTGCTCGACCTGGGCGATCGCGGAGAGCGCCGCTTCGATCTCTCCGAGCTCGATGCGATAGCCCCGGATCTTCACCTGGTGATCGATGCGTCCGAGGAAGTCGACGTTGCCGTCGCTCAGCCAGCGCACGAGATCACCAGTGCGATACATCCGTGCCGAGGGATCGGTCGCGAAGGGATCGGGGACGAACTTCTCGGCGTTGAGCTCGGGGCGCCCGAGATAGCCGCGGGCGACGCCTGCGCCGGCGATGTAGAGCTCGCCGAGGAGCCCTGCCGGCACGGGCTTCATCTGCGGGTCGAGCACGTAGAAGCGCGTGTTGTCGAGGGGACGCCCGATGGTGATGCGCTCGCCGGCCCGGACCTCGGTCCCGCTCGCGTAGACGGTGGCCTCGGTCGGACCGTAGAGGTTCCACAACGTCGCGCCGTTCGCCACGAGAGCCTCTGCGAGATCGCTCGGGAGCGCCTCGCCGGCACAGTGGATCTCCATCCCGGTAGCGGGCCGCCACCCCGAGTCGACCATCATGCGCCACGTGGCGGGCGTTGCGCCGAACTGACGTGCGCCGCTCGATGCGATGAGCGCGGCGATCAACTTCGGATCTCGCGCCGTCTCGCGCGAGCCGATGACCACCTTCGCGCCGACCGCGAGCGGTAGGAAGAGCTCGGCCACCGAGACGTCGAACGAGATGGTGGTGAGCGAGAGCGTCGTGTCCGCGGCGGTGATGCCGGGCACGCGGATCATGGAAGCGAGCAGGTTCGTGACGCTGCGGTGCTCGATCATGGTGCCCTTCGGGCGCCCGGTCGAGCCCGACGTATAGAGCACGTAGGCGAGGTTCTCCGGGCTCACCTTCACGCGCGGACGAGACGCCGGCTGCGTGGTGAGGGCGCGCGCGACGGCCGCATGGTCGAGCGTCACGGCCACGCCGGCGTCCTGCTTCATGTACGAGCGACGATCTTCCGGCAGGTCCGGATCGATCGGGAGGTACGCGGCGCCGGCCTTCATGGCTCCCAGCATGGCGGCGAGCATGTCGGCGGAGCGGCGCATCTCCACGGCGACGCACTGCTCGAAACGGACGCCGGCGGCGATCAGCGTGCCGGCGATCTGATTCGCGCGGGCGTCGAGCTCCCGATAAGTGAGACGCGCTCCGTCGAATTCGACGGCAACGGCGTCAGGAGAGCGATCGACCTGCGCCTCGAACAGCTCGTGCACCGTGCGAGGCCCGAGCACCTCGTGCGCCGTGTCGTTCCATTCGACGAGCACGCGCTTCCTCTCGGCGTCGGTCATCAGAGGCAGCGCAGCGACGGCCGACTCTGGAGCCGCGAGCGCGGCCCCCAGCAGGACCTCGAAGTGCGAGGCGAAGCGCTCGATGGTCGAGCGGTCGAACAGCGCGACGTCGTAGTCGAGGAGACAGTGGAGGCCGTCCGAAGCTTCCCGGACGCTCAGCGAAAGATCGGCCTTGGAGATGTCGAAGGTCGAAGGCTCGTTCGTCACCGCGAGATCGCCGAGGACGAGCGGGTCCTGCGCGGTGTTCTGCATGACGAACATCGCCTGAAAAACGGGCGTGCGACTCGGGTCGCGTGCCACGCGCAGCTCGTCGACGAGCTTCTCGAACGGCACGTCCTGATGGCCGTAGGCGGCGAGGGCAGCGCGCTTGACGCGCGCGACGAGCTCGTCGAACGAAGGCGCACCCTCCAGCGACGTGCGCAGCGCGAGGGTGTTGACGAAGAAGCCGACCACCGACTCGAGCTCGTGCCGCGTCCGATTGGCGATCGGCGTTCCAACGACGATGTCCGTCTGCCCCGACCATCGCGAGAGCACCGCCTGGTAGACGGCGAGCAAGACCATGAACGGTGTGGCGCCCTGTCCACGACAGAAGGCGTGAAGTCCATCGATGACCTCGCGCGGGACCCGGAGCTCGACGCTCGCGCCGCGGTACTGCTTCATCATCGGCCGGGGTCGGTCGGTGGGTAGCTCGAGCCCGGCGGGAGCACCCGCGAGGTGCTCCTTCCAGTAACCGATCTGGCTCGCCAGGACGTCGCCCTTCAGCCAGCCGCGTTGCCATACGGAGAAGTCGGCGTAGTCGAGCGCAGGAGGATCGAGCGAGGCGCGACCGTTCGCGGCAAACGCGCTGTAGAGCGACGACAGCTCCCGCGAGAGCAAGTTCATCGACCAGCCGTCGGTCGCGACGTGATGGATGACCAGCACCAGGAGCTGTGTGTCGGCTGATACGCGTACGAGAGTGGCCCGCAACATCGGCCCACGTGCCAGATCGAACGGTGCATGGATCTCGCGTCCGACGAGCGTGCGCGCATGATCTTCGTCGGTCGCGTCGAGGCGTGAGATCGTCAGGTCGGCGCTCGACCCGATGAGCTGATGGGGCTCTCCGTTGATCGCGACGAAGGTGGTACGCAGCGCCTCGTGACGCGCGACGAGCGCCTTCAGAGCGTGCTCGAGCGCATCGACATCGAGCGCGCCACGAACGCGAACCGTGAGCGGAACGTTGTAGGTCGCCGCGCCCGGCTCGAGCTGATCGAGGAACCAGAGCCGCGCTTGCGCGAACGACGCCGGCACCGGCTTCGTACGATCGATGCGAACGAACGGCTCGTCCCCCGCCGAGCCCGATGCTCCCCGCACGCGCGCCGCGAGCGCGGCTATCGTCGGCGTCTCGAAGAGCACGCGCACGGCGACCTCTGCGGAGAGCGTGGACCGGATGCGTGCGCAGACCTGCGTGGCACGCAGCGAATGACCGCCGAGCGCAAAGAAGTCGTCATGCACGCCTACGCGGGCGACGTGCAGCACGTCGCGGAAGATCTGCGCGAGCGCCTCCTCCATGCCGTCGCGCGGCGCCATGTACGCCGATCCGGCGCTGGCGAGCGCCGAGAAGTCAGGTGCAGGGAGCGCCTTCTTGTCGACCTTGCCGCTCGACGCGAGCGGCAACGAGTCGAGCACCACCATCATGGTCGGGACCATGTACTCGGGGAGCGAGCGACGGAGCTCCGCCTTCACGGCCGCCTCGTCGAACGACGACCCGGGGGTCAGTGCGACGTAGGCGACGAGCCGCGTCTCTCCCCCGGCGTCGTCATGGGCCATGGCCGCTGCCGCACGGATGCCGGGAAGCACCCCGATCGCCGTCTCGATCTCGCCGAGCTCGATCCGGAAGCCGCGGAGCTTCACCTGGTCGTCATTGCGTCCCGCGAACTCGATACGTCCATCGGCCAGCCAGCGGCCGCGATCGCCGCTCTGATAGAGGCGACCACGGGGATCCGCGGCGAAGGGATCGGGACGGAATCGCGCTGCGGTGAGCTCCGGTCGGCCGAAGTACCCGCGCCCGACGTTCAGACCGCCGATGTGGATCTCGCCGTAGACGCCGATGGGCACGGGGCGTCCACGCGGATCGAGGACGTAGATGCTGCAGTTGCCGATCGGTCGCCCGATGGTGGTGACGGGATCGTCGCCCGGCTCGACGACCTCGGCGGTGACGTACACCGTCGTCTCGGTCGGGCCGTAGACGTTCAGCAACTGGAACGGCGCGCCGCGAGGACGGCGATGGAGTGCCTGACCGCCCGTGTACAATACACGCAATGCGGTGGCCGAGAAGTCCTCGCCGAACGCGCTCTCCGCGAGCGGCGTCGGCATGAAGGAGACCGTCGTCCTCCGGTCGCGCAGCCACGCCACGAGGTCAGCGGGGGATCGGCGAAGCTCGTCGTCGACGATGTCGAGCATGGCGCCGCAGGCGAGGGTCGGCCAGACTTCGACGACGAGAGCGTCGAACCCCGGCGAAGCGATCTGGCTCACCAGGTCCGCGCGCGAGAGTCCGCATAGCCTGCGATGCTGCGCGACCAGGTTGGACAAGCTCCGATGCTCGATGACGGCGCCCTTGGGCGTTCCCGTCGTGCCCGACGTGTAGATGACGTACGCGGCTTGCGCGGGCGCACACGCGGCGGGCGACGGCAGATCCGCGACGCCGTCACCGTCGAGCTCCGCGATGATCTCCGGATCGTCGAGGCTCAGGACCTCGACGGCACCCGCGTGCGGTGCGAGGTTCCTCGTCGAGATGACGAGGCTCGCGGCGACGTCCGCAACGATGAATGCCAGGCGCGCTGGCGGGTTCGATGGATCGAGCGGCACGTACGCCGCGCCGGCCTTGAGGACGGCGAGCTGCGCGATGATCATCTCCGGCGAGCGCGCGAACAACGTCGCGACGCGCGCCTCGGGCCCGACTCCGCGCCGGCGCAAGGCAGCAGCCAGGCGATTCGCGGCACGGTCGACCGCCTGGTAGGACACCCGGCGGTCTCCGTGGGCGACGGCGATTGCGTCGGGGGCCTCGGCGGCGCGCCGTGCGAATGCCTCGTGAACCGGCGATTCGTCGAAGGGGCTCGCGGTGGCGTTCCATTCGACGACCACACGGTGCCGCTCGTCTTCGGTCATCACCGAGAGCGTCGTCACTGCGGCCCCGGGGTCGCGCAGCGCAGCGTCGAGCATCATGACGAAGCTCTCGGCCATGCGCGTGATCGTCGAGGCATCGAAGAGCGCCGTGTCGTATTCGAACGACGCGTGCAGCGCCGCAGGGCCGTCGATCACCTCGAGCGTGAGGTCGAACTTGGCGACGCCGAGCTCGACGTGCTCCGACGTCGAGGCAAGGTCGCCGAAAGCTTCGGCGGCGCGCGGCTGCTGCATGGCGAACATCGCCTGGAAGACGGGCGTGCGGCTCCGATCGCGGCGCACGCCGAGCGCCTCCACGATGCGCTCGAACGGAACGTCCTGGTGCGAGAACGCCCCGAGGGACGCCTCCTTCACGCGCCGCACCACCTCGCGGAAGCTGGGCTCACCATCGAGACGCGTGCGCAGCGCGATGGTGTTGACGAAGAATCCTACGAGCGACTCGACCTCCGAGCGGGTTCGTCCGGCGATCGGCGTGCCCACCACCAGGTCGTCTTGACCCGTGTATTGCGCAAGTAAAACGTCGAACGCAGCCAGGAGGACCATGAAGCGCGTGGCGCCCTCCGCGCGCTCGAAGGCGCGCAGTCGCTCCGCGAGAGCGGCCGGAAGGCTGAACTCGACGTGCGCGCCGTGCTGCTGCCTCACGGCCGGGCGCGGTCGGTCCGTCGGGAGGGCGAGCGCGGCGGGCGCGCCGGCGAGATGCTCTCGCCAGTAGAGCAGCGGGCGCTTCAGCCGCTCGTCCGTGAGCCATTCGCGCTGCCACCCCGCGTAGTCGGCGTATTGCGTGTCGAGCGGAGGAAGCGCGGCGGCGATCCCGCTCGTCGCCTCGGCGTAGAGGGCTCCTAGCTCGCGCACCACGATGCTCATCGACCAGCCGTCGGTCACGACGTGGTGCATCGTGAGCACGAGGACGTGCTCGGCTTCGCCGACTCGAACGAG
>JAYTZB010000286.1:0-5772 GCA_043742085.1 Polyangiaceae bacterium | reverse complement strand
ATGGCCGCGTCGCTCGCGTGGCTCGGCGGTGCTCCGGTCGCGAAGGACCTCGTGGTCGGCGGCGCGCTCCCCGCGAAGATCCGCAACGTGGTCGTGACGACCATCGGCTACTACGGCAACGCGTCGGCCGTGGTCATGCGCGCCCCGACCGCGTAGCGCGCGATCGCCAGGAGCGGCGGGCGACTAGGCGCTCGCGCTCACGGGCAGCAGATCGTCTGCGGGGTCATCAGCGTCGTGGTCGGGGCCACGGGGGTCGTTGCGCAGACGTCGGTCGCGACGACGCCCTTCCACTTGTAAGACTGGAAGCTGCCCGCGGTCGGCTTGCAGACGCCGGCCGTCAGTGTGACCGGCGTGCCGTTGCAGTCCGCCTGCGGGTGGAACTCCATCGTGCCGCCGCAGGTCGCCGAGGCGATCGAGCAGCCGCAGCTCGGACACACCAGCGTGACGCCGGCCGCAACGACGTGCTTCGTCCCGGACGGGCATGCGACGTCGCCCGGCGCGGCGATGCACGCCTTCATCGAAGGCGGGGCGCCACACGCGGCGCCGAGACAGCCGCTCGCCTGTCGGGTGCACACGCGGAGCTGCTGCGAGACCACGTTCGACGGCACCGGCGACGCGGCGGAGGTGCACGTGCCCTTGACCGCCGCGGGCGCGAAGACGACGTCGTCCTGCCCGAAGTTGCCGCCGTTGTTCTGGCACGCGCCGCCCAACGCATCGAGCGTCGAGGAGTTGCTACCGCATGCACCGCCGCCGCTGTCGGTCTTGGTCGGGAGTGAGCCCGTCGAGCAGGTGGTTCCGGTCTTCACGCACGCCGCGCAGGCGCACGCGTCGGCTCCGGCCATCGGGTTCTCGATCGAATCGGCAGCGTCGAAGCCGGCCGGGCATGCGTCGGCGCGGGAGGTTCCGAGAAGAACCAGCTCCCAGCCGGACGGCGGAGCGGGCAGTGCGCACGTCGCGGAGTCGCAGAGCGGGACGCCCACCGTCCCACCCTCGGCGCCTGACGCGGCGTCGGCGGTGGTCGCGCCGTCCGCGCCACCTTCGCCGTCTTGCGGTGCCGAGCCGACCCCGCCATCGACGGCAACGTCGAGCGCGCCTTGCTTCGAGAAGCCACACGCGACGAGCACGCCCGCGGAGACGGCGAGGAAGACCGCGAGGCGAACCGACGACATCCCGCACAGTATCGACCGCCGGCGCGCATTCGACAATCGCCTCGACTGGGCTATGACCACTGCCACTCACCATGGCCCTCCTGCACCGGTCTTTCGTGCGCTCCTTCTTGGGCTCGGTTCTCTGCATCGGCGTGATTGCCGCCTGCAGCTCGGCATCGTCTTCGCCCGTCGCGCAGCCTTCGGTCGATGCCGGCTCGAGCGGCGACGAGGCGTCCGTGACCGATCAAGATGCCGCGGCCGCGCTCGACGCGCCGGTCGACGGCTTCGTCCCGAGCGGCAAATGCGCCGACACGTTCGGTAGCTCGCTCACCGCCGGCTTCGGTCGCATCGACGGGACCATCTACGCCGTGCAGAAGCCGAGCGACACGACGTGCACGCTTCCCAACGCCACGCACGTCATCCTGCAGGTGCTGATGAACAGCGGCGTCTATCGGCTGGTGATCAACGTGCAGAGCGATCGCCCCGGCGCGGATCCCAAGATTCGCATCGCCACGCTCGACCACGCGCTCCCCGCGCCGCCGTTCGCGGAAGGCTGGCACCTCCCCGCTCCGCTCGATTACGTCACGTCACTCGGCGCGCATGCTGACGCGAGCTTCACGTCGCTCACGCTCGACGAGGCGACCACGAGGATCGTCGCCGAGCTGAAGGTCGGAGACCCCGTCTCGGTCTATGGAACGAGCGGCGACGGACGGCCCGAGAGCGCGCATCTCATCCATCGCAACGCCGCGGATCAAGACGGCGCCATCGTCGTCCACCCCACCACGGCGCCGAAGTTCATGCTGTTTCACTTCGACAACCAGACGTTCTGACGCCCCAAACGGCGCGTCCAGCCGCGTAGCCGGTTTCGCGTGCCGTTCGGCTTGGACCGCGCGCGGAAACGTGCAAAAAAGCCGACAATGAGCTGGATCGACGAGAAGGCGCACACCGAGCTCGCACGCGTTCGCGAGGCGAAGGAGAAGCAGGTCTATCCGTACTTTCGAGTCTTCGAGAGCGGAGGCCTCCACACGAGCATCGGTGGCCAGCCGATCATCAACTTCAGCTCGAACGATTATCTCGGCCTCACCAATCACCCCAAGGTGAAGGAGGCCGCGGTCAAGGCGGTCGAGAAGTACGGCTGCGGGCTCTCCAGCTCGCGCGTGCAGGCGACGACCACCGAGCACGTCGAGCTCGAGGCGCGGCTCGCGAAGTGGTTCGGCTACGACGCGTGCCTGATGTTCACGACCGGCTACCAGGCGATGCTCGGCACGCTGGTCTCGCTCGCGGACAAGGACACCACGCTGGTCCTCGACAGCTACAGCCACGCCTGCATCCTCGACGGCACGTTCATGGCGGCGGGTATCCCGGGCCGCGCGCCCGAGGTCCGCTTCTTCAACCACAACTCGGCGAAGAGCCTCGAGCGCATCCTGAAGTCGCGCGAGCGCAAGAACGCGCTCGTCTGCGTCGAAGGCGTGTACTCGCTCGACGGTGACAAGGCGCACCTCGCGCAGTTCGTCGAGATCTGCGAGCGCTACGACGCGGTCCTCGTCGTCGACGACGCGCACGGCACCGGTACGCTCGGCGAGCGCGGCACCGGCATCCTCGAAGAGACGAACCTGCGCGCGCGCTGCCCGGTGCTCGTGTCCACGTTCTCGAAGACGTTCGGCGGCATCGGCGGCCTCCTCCTCGGCAGCGAAGAGGTCGTCGACCTCGTGAAGCACAACGCGCGGAGCTTCCTCTTCAGCGCATCGCTCCCCGTCCCCATCGTGGCGGCAGCGTCGACCATCCTCGACATGCTCGAGGCCGACGGCCCGAAGATGGTGCGCGAGCTCCACCAGAAGGCCGCTTATTTCCGGGGCAAGCTGACCGAGGCGGGCTTCGATCTCGGCGCCAGCAACACGCACATCATGCCGGTCATGTGCCGCGAGGAGCGAAAGACGCTCTTCATGCACGTCGCGCTCCTGGAGTGCGGCGTCCTCATGGTTCCGATCACCTACCCCGCCGTAAAGCACGGCGAGGAGCGCCTCCGCGTCAACATCACGCGCGGCCACACGCAAGAAGACATGGACACGGCGCTCGAGCTCCTCAAGACCTACGGCGAAGCGTTCTTCGTCCTGTCAGGCGAGGACATCGGGCCGATGGAAGCGTAGGCGCAGCGGTCGTCACTTCGGGCGGAACAACGCGATGAGCCGCTCGAGCACCGGCTCGACCGCGTCGCCCCAGCCTCGCCTACGACGGACCTCGGCGAACCGTTGCTTCGCGAGCTCGCGCTCCTGTCCCGCGATGCGCTCTCGCAGCGTGCGGACCTCGCTCGCGAGCTCGTCCCGCTCCTCGCCGAGACGCTTCACGTACGCGCCCTCGTTCTCGGTGCGGGCGATGGCGCGCAGCTGCTCGACCTCGGCGCGTAGCTTCGCGAGCTCCTCGACCTCGACGCGGAGTCGCGCCATGTCGGCGAGCTCGCTCCGCAGCTGCTCGTTCTCCTGCTCGAGCATCACGGCTCGCTCGATCGCCGCGCTCGCATCCCGGAAGGCGCCGTTGCCCATCCTCCAGGAGTAGATCCTCAGCGCCTCCCGAACAAGGCGCGGAGGAATGACGTGCGCGGAGCCTTCGCTGACGCTCCCTTCAGCGCGCGCACCTCGTCGAGGAGGCTGTCGCGCTCCTGCTGGATGCGCTGCATGTAGGCGTCGAGGTTCTCGGGCACCTTGGTCTCGACGCGAACCCGCGCGCTCGTGTCGCTCTGGGCGTTCTTCAGCGCGATGCGCAGCTCGCGGATCTGCTCGCGCGCGGTGGCGAGATCCTCATTTGCGATCTCGAGCTGGCCGCGCGCGGTGTTCGCGTCCTCCGCGGCGACCCGGTGATCGTCACGCGCCTCGTGGTAAGCCCGCTGGGCGGTCGCCAGCTTCACGCTGAGCGGCTTCAGCTCGGTCAGCGCCTCCTTGAGATCGGCGCGCTCGGCGGCGAGCTGCACCTGGAGGCGTGAGATCTCGCGCGGGCGCTCCTCGCGTTGTCCGTCGTCGGCGCGGAGCGCATCGAGCTCGGCGCGGAGCTTCTTCACCTCGGCCTCGAGGTCGGCGTTCTCCTGCTCGAGGATCGCGACGCGCTCGAACGCGGCGCTTCCCGCATCGCGAAAAGCGCCCCCGCTCATCTCAGGCGGTCGCGGTGCCCTGCTCGGCGGCGAGCTTCACGAGCGCCTTCGCGACGTCCTCGACGGTCGCGATGTCGCTGAGCACGTCGTTCGGGATCGTGACCGAGAAGCGGTCCTCGATGTCGGCCACGAGCTCCATCACGCCGAGGCTGTCGAGCCCCAGGTCGTTCTGGATGTGATCGTTGGGCCGGATCGCACGATCGGCGTCGACGTGCTTCTTCAAGATCTCGGTGGTGACCTTCAGCGTCTCGTCGTACGTCGTCATGACGTCCGCGAAGCTAGCACTCGTCACGCCATCCCGCTACGGGCGCGCCGATGACGTCGAGCGCGCGCAGGAGCTCGGCTCGCTGCACGGCCTCGTGGAGCGCACGGATCGCGGCCACCCCGTCGGCGCCCGCTTCGATGCACGCCGCGGCATTGGCGGCCGCGATCCCGCCGAGCGCGACCACGCGGAGCGGCGGGTCGTGCCGCGCTGCGTCGACGAGCGCGCGGGCGGCGCGAAGGGCATCGAGGCCGCGCGCGGGTCCCTTCCCCGGCGTCGCGAAGACGGGGCTGACGAGGACCGCGGTGAGGCGCGCGAGCGTCGCGGCACGAACGTCCTCGTCGTCGTGCGCGGCAGCCGTGACGACCGCAGCGCCGCCGAGCACCTCGTGCGCGGCGGAGCGCGCGCTCGCCAGCTCCGCGGCGCCCCTTCGCCCCGCCAGGTGGATGCCGTCGGCGCCGACCGCTCGTGCGATGGAGAGCGTGCCGTTGATCACGAGCTGCGCTCCGACCTCGCGCGTCGCTGCGCGGAGAGCGTGCGCCGTCGCAAGGAACGAGGCTGCGTCGGCTTCCTTGTCGCGCAGCTGCACGAGGACGCGATGACCGCCGAGCGCCGTCGCTGCGTCGCGGAGCGCGTCGCACGTGCTCGCGAGATCGTAACGAGGATCGGTGACGAGGACGACGAGCGGCGCTGCTGGCGTGCGCGTTCGCGTCTGCGGCGAGCTCACTTGCCTGCGTCGGCCTTGACGTCGCCGGGCATGGCTCCCGCAGGCGCGACGCCCGGCGAAGCGGAGCCGAGCTCGGAACGCGCTTCGGGTACGTGACGGTTCGAGGGATAGTGCTCGACGAGGAAGCGCAGCGTCTGCTTCGCGCCTTGCTCGTCACCGTGCGCGCGGAAGTCCAGCGCCAGCGCGTAGAGCGCGTCACCCGCGTCGTCCTCGGTGCGCAGCTTTGCATCCGACCCGTGTCCGCACTGAAACGGGGCGTTGCCGAGCGCCGCGAGGAGCGCTCCTGCCGCGAGCACGCGCATCATTCGATCAGCCCCGAGGTCGGGCTCGACGCGTTCGCGTAGCGGGCGCGCGGCATGCGGCCGGCGAGACGCGCGCTGCGCCCCGCGCGTACGGCGTCGCGCATCGCCCCGGCCATCAGGACGGGATCCTTCGCGTGCGCGATGGCGGTGTTCATGAGGACGCCGTCGCAGCCGAGCTCCATGGCGATCGC
>JAYTZB010000285.1:0-2075 GCA_043742085.1 Polyangiaceae bacterium | reverse complement strand
GAGCTGGCTGAAGATGCGGATGGTGCCGCGCTCGAAGTCGACGTTCTTCCAGAGGAGGCCGAGGATCTCGCCCTGGCGCATCCCGAGGTACACAGCGAGCTGGAAGATGGCCTCCAGGCGGTGGCCCTTTGCCGCATCGAGCAGGGCGTTGGCACCGGCGACGTCGAGGTAGACGCCTTTGTAGGTCGGCATCGAGATCGGCTCGGCCAAGCGTGCGACGTTGCGGGCGACCAGGTTCTTTCGCTCGGCGTAGGCGAGGGCGACCGAGAGCACCGCGCGGATGTGGTGACGCGTCGTGTCCGAACGCTCGCCGCGCAGCGCGTTGAGCATCGCGTCGATGTGGGTCGCCGAGAGCTTGTCGAGCGGGATCCGGCCCAGTGCGGGTGCCAGGTGATTCTCGATGATCTGGCTGTACCCCCTGGTGGTCCGGTTCGCGGGCCGCTGGGCGATCCACCAGCGCAGGTAGGCGGCGGTCTTCTGCTTCTTGCCCGCCGGGAGCATTCCGGTCTGGTTGGCGACCTGGAGCGCGCCGAGCTTATCGACGACCTCGCGCTTGGTCTTGCCGAAGACGACGGCCCGCCGGCGCTTGCCGTTCAGATAGCCCTGGTCGACCGCCGCGGCGTAGAGCCCCCGGGATTTCTGGAAGTAGATCGAGCCCTCGCCGTTGGAGCGCCTCAGCGCCGTCGCTCGGCGCCGGCGGCCTGGTCCCGGATCCACGCGCGGAGCTCCTCGGCCGGGATCCGGAGTTGCCGGCCGATGTGCAGGCTCGGGATCTCGCCCGTCGCTGCGAGCTGGTAGACCTTGTTCCGCCCGATCTGCAGCATCTTCGCCGCCTGGTCGACGCGCAGGAGCAGCAGCTCGCTCATCCGCGCCGCGGGCCTGTGAGCTGCTCATGCTTCCCTGCGCACGACCACAACACTGGCGCGAACGCCGGCAAAGTCGAGCGGTCGCTCAAGCTGGCCACAATCCGGGCTCGCATCATCGTCCCGGTCACCGGCTCCGCCGCCCGCGAGTGACGGCGCGTCCCGCCCGGAGGCTGGCGAAGGCGATACGCGCGCCGTGCATGAGCCTCCGATAGGCGAAATCGTCGGTTCCGCCCAGCTCCTCGAGCACGCCGGGGCGGTGGCTGAGGTCGCGCTCAGGCTCGGCGTGCTCGCGCGGCGACTTCGCCGCTCGGCCGCAGTAAATGCAGCTGAGCTCAGTCACCAGCGGACCTCCGGCGGGCATCGGCGAGGATCGCGCCGAGCGGACGCAGGCCGCGCTCGTGGTCGGCGATCGCGTCGAGCTCGCGACGCTCCTGGGCCGTGCGTGTCGCGTGCTCCGCCTCCTCTCGGGCGGCGCGGATCTCGCGGGCCCACTCGTCGACGTACCAGGGATTGGCCTTCGGGTCATGGGCGTGGCGCATGATCGCGACACGCAGGTCTTCGAACGTCACGCCCGATACGAGCGCGGTCTTGGTCCGCGTTTTCAGGCCCGCGATCGCCTGCGGATCGGTGAAGCGCTCGAGGCCCGGTCCTCTGCGCGCCTTGCGCCACTCCTCGACGACGGCCTTCACGGTCGCCTTCGCTTCCTCGACCGGCGTCAATTCGGCACGCGCGCCCGCGGCGCGCGCCGTACCTACGTAGTTAGGTACGGGGACGGGACGGGACGGGTCGGGACGGGGCGGCGTTAGTAACGCGTTATCCCCCGCGTTACGGTCCGAGACGAAACGGCCAGCCGAGTCGCGATGGGCCAAGCGCCAGCGACGCTGGCGCTCGCGGTTCTCGGCGCGGTGCTCTTCGACTTCCTCGTGCGAGGGGTTGAACTCGAGGAAGTCGTGGATGAGGTAGCCGCCGCGGCCCCGCATAGCTTTCGCCGGCCGCCGGCAGCGACCGCAAGGCGCATCGGCGGGGTGCCACAGCCCGATCTCGACCAGTCGCGCAGCGATGACTTGGACGTCGACCGGCATCGCCGGTCCGCGGGCCTCGAGCCCGAGGGTGAGCTGGATCCCGTCGAAGCGCACGAGCCACGGCAGCATCGCCGCCGGGACGAACCCGTCGGTGGCGTGCCGGCTGGCGTAGGTCATCGCGAAGACG
>JAYTZB010000284.1:0-2097 GCA_043742085.1 Polyangiaceae bacterium | reverse complement strand
CGCCGAGGACAGGACGCGCACGCCGCGGATCACGAGCCGCGCGGACGGTCGGCCTCTCTCCCTCGACGAGCGATGCGACCTCGCCGAGGGCATCCTCCGGACGCTGAGCCTCACGCGCGGCTTCGCGCGCTTCGTCCTTCTCGTCGGACACCGCGGCGGCAGCCGGAACAACCCCTACGCGGCGGGCCTCGACTGCGGCGCGTGCGGCGGGCAACCGGGGGACGTGAACGTACGTGCTGCCGCGGCGCTCCTCAACGACACGGACATTCGCACGGGCCTCGCCTCGCGCGGCATTCCGATCCCGATGGCCACGGTCTTCGTCGCCGGCCTCCACAACACGACCACCGACGACGTGGCGCTGTTCGAGGAGGACGCCGTTCCGCCGAGCCATCGGCCCGAGCTCGCCGATCTCCGCGCGACGCTCGAGCGCGCCGGCACGATGGCGAGACGAAAGCGCGCCCCGAGGCTCGGCCTCGACGCGCTCTCCGATGTTCGCCTTCGTGCCGCGGTCGTCGAGCGCTCGAAGAGCTGGGCAGAGGTCCGACCCGAGTGGGGGCTCGCCGGCAACGCCACGTTCATCGTCGCGCCGCGCGAGCGCACCCGGCACCTCGACCTCGAGGGCCGTGCCTTTCTCCACGACTACCGCGCCGACCAGGACGAAGACAGCGCGATCCTCGAGCGAATCATGACCGGCCCCATGGTCGTGACGCACTGGATCAACTTCCAGTACTACGCGTCGACGGTCGACAACACGCGCTACGGCACCGGCAACAAGACGCTGCACAACGTGGTCGGCGCGCACCTCGGCGTCTACGAGGGCAATGGCGGTGACCTTCGCATCGGTCTATCGCTCCAGTCGCTCCACGACGGTCAGCAGTGGATGCACTCGCCGCTGAGGCTGAGCGTGTTCATCGAGGCGCCTCGTTCGGCGATCGATGCCGTGCTCGCGAAGCACGCGAAGGTGCGCGAGCTCGTCGACAACGAGTGGCTCCACCTGTTCCAGATCGACGTCGCCGAGGGTGCGACGGCCGCGCGAAGGAACGGCAAATGGGTCGCCTCCGGCTAGGAGGGCTCGAGGCCTCTCTTTCGCTTTGACATGGGCTGGGCATCGGCCACGGGTCGATCAGACCGTCGAGAAGCATCAGCTACGGGAGCAGGTCCTCCGGCGACCCGATTGTCGTCGGGAGGATCACGGTCGCCATGACGGGTTTCCCTCATGCCGTCCTCGACGGCAGCGTGCTCTCCTGCATCACTCGGGAAGTGTCGCTCGGCGCGGCGGCCCGACAGGAGCGGGGAACAATGATTCATCGAGTGAAGCGGTTCGATCGTCGGGCGCCCTTCATCGGTATCGTCGTCCTCCTCCTGCTGGCGATGATGGGGATCGCGTGTGACGCGCCGCCCGACGGCCTCGATGCCCCTCACGAGCGAACCGCCACGGCATCGACCGCGCTCACCAGCACGTTCCCGGTCACCTTCGACTCCACCGCGGTCAGCGCGACGCTCTTCAACCTGTATCCGGCGACCACGGGCGGCTTCTTGCCGAACGTCGTCACGACGATGCAGCTGGAAGCGTCGGCCTACCAGCTCTGCATCCCCGCCGGCGGCAACTGCTTCGACTTCACGGTGAGCACGGACGGCTCGCTCGCCTACGCCCCCGAGCTCGATACGTTCGTGTCGGGTCGAGGGACCTCGACGCTCCAGGTCCATGGCTTTCCCGTCACGATCGACGCCACCGCGATTCACGTCAATCGCATCAACATTGCGCACGGCGAGGTCGCGGACGGGCCGAACGCCGTCGCCACGTACAGCCTCGTGCCCGGCGCCTACGACCTCTGCGTGCCCGCCGAGAACAACTGCTTCGTCTTCACGGTCAGCGCTACTGGTCAGATCGACTACGAGCCCTCACGCGACACCTATCTCGCCGGCCGCGGCTCGAGCACGCTCACGGTCGGCGGCTTTGCCATTACCGTCGACGCGAGCACCGTCAGCGCCGACGGCTTCAACATCGACTTCGGCGGCGTCGGGAGCTTTCCCAACGCGCCGGTGACGGTCACGCTCGTCCCGGGCAGCTACAACGTCTGCGTTCCCTCCTCCAAC
>JAYTZB010000283.1:0-3570 GCA_043742085.1 Polyangiaceae bacterium | reverse complement strand
GCGTCGTCGCGGCGGCGCGCCCAGATCTCCGTGCCGAAGCCGGGCTTGCCGACGAGCGCGGGCGTGAGGGAATCGCCCCACGTGTCGACCTCCTGCCCGTAGTGGTGCGTGCCGATGCTCGCGGGCCAGCCGTTCGCGAAGACCTTCGGCCGTGAGCTTGCCGCGCCGTCCAGCCACAGCTCGACATTGCCGTCGACGATCTGGTTGGCGCCCTGCCTCTTCAGCTCGACGACGACCCCCTTGATGCTCACCGTGGACGGCAGACGGAAGCCGTAGCCGGTGACGCGGAGCAGCTCGGTCTGCTGATCGTTGCTCACGTCGGCGTGCGCGAAGGCGCCGTTGACGGTGAGCGCGTTCATCGGGCTCTGCCACGCGATGCCGCCGGTCGCGTTGGGCCGGGGGATGCTCGCGGCGACGGTGCCCGGGTTCGGACCTGCGAACTTGAGCGGGCAGCCGGCGTCATTGCCGGCCGTGAAGATGCCGCCGTCGGTGTCGCCCTCCGCGGGCGTTCCTCCGCCGTCGCCGGCGGTGCCTTGGCCGCCGCCGCCGTCGTTCCCGATGACGGAGGTGCCGCCATCACTGCCGCCGCACGCCACCGCGAGCCCGCCGGTGCCCATCGCGCAGAGCGCGCAGAGCGCGGCGATCCACACGACACGGCGCAGCGATCGCGGGCGATGGCTCACCCCCTCATTCTACGTCGGATCCGGTCGCGCGCGAGGCCGAGACAAGGTAGATCGCGGTTCCGATGAGCACGCAGGCCATGGGCGACGGAAGAATGGGCGCGCAGCCCCAGACGGCGCCGGTCAAGCCGCTCTTGCGCGGCGTCTCGCACCAGGTCTCGTTCTTCGTCGCGATCGTCGCCACCGCCGTGCTCGTCGTGCGGGCGGGCACGTCACCGGCGAGCACTGCGGCGCTCGTCTTCGGTGCGACGCTCGTCCTGCTCTTCGGCACCAGCGCTTGCTATCACCGCATCTCGTGGACGCCTGCTGCCCGGCAGCGGATGCGCCGGCTCGATCACGCGGCCATCTTCATGCTCATCGCCGGCGGATACACGCCGCTCTTCGCGCTCGTGCCCTCGCCGACCGGCGGTCACGGCGCGCTCGCCGCGATCTGGATCGGCGCCGGCGTCGGCGTGGTGAAGTCCCTCGCATGGCCCCACGCTCCGAAGTGGTTGACCGCGCTGCTCTGCGTCGCCATCGGCTGGATGGTCATCTTCCAGGTCATGGGCCGCACGCCGATGGTCGGGACCACGTGCGTCGGCCTGCTCGTCGCCAGCGGCGTCACGTACAGCGTCGGCGCGCTGGTCTATGCGTTGAAGCGCCCCGACCCGTGGCCGCGCGTGTTCGGGTACCACGAGATCTTCCACCTGCTCGTGGTGGTGGCGAGCGGCTTCCTGTTCGCGCACGTCTCGCTCGTGATCCGCGCCGTCACCGCCTGAGCGACGCGGGCCTCCCGGCCCGCCGCGTGCAGCAGCGGACGAGCGTGCCGAACGAGGTGGAGCTACGGGAGGGCGAGCGTGGGAAGCCCCGTAAATCCAGGGCTCGGCGCGTGCTCATTCGCTCCGCTGTGGCGATCTTGTCCCTGTACGCGCTGTACGTGGCGGCCATCAACGTCTTCCTGTCGACCTCACTCTTCGAGAAAGTCCTCGACCAGGATCCCGAGACGCTCTTCATCTCGTACGAGCGCGGCTGGTCGCTCTGGCCAGGCCGCATCCAGGCGCGTCACCTGACCATCCGCAGCTCCGACAGCCACGTGCAGTGGGTGCTACGGATCGATCGCTGCGTCTTCGACATCTCGTTCTTCGATCTCGCGGCGCGGAAGAAATTCCACCTCACGCGCGTCGATGGCAGCGGCGTCACGTTCGAGGCCCGGCAGCGCGTGGCCTCGCCCGAGGCGACGCCGGAGTATGTCGCCGCGCTGCCGCCGATCCCCGGCTTCGATCGCATCCCGCTTCTCACCAGCGCGCTGCCGAACCTCCTCGAGAAATGGGACGACCGCTACTACCACCTGTGGAGCGTCGAGCTCGAGAACGTCACCGCGAACGACGTGCGCGAGCTCTGGATCGATACCGTGCGCTTCGAGGGTATGGTGCGCGTGACGGGCGGCTTCTTCTTGAAGCCAATCCGCAGCGCGCACGTGAGCCAGAGCCACGTGGACGTGGTCCGCGGGCGCGTCACCGTGAAGGACCGCGTGCTGGTGGAGCCGGTGACGGGCGCGCTCGACTTCCGTCTCGCCGCGTTCGACCCGCGCACCGCGACGGGTGCGGAGCTGCTCCATGGCATCACCACGAGCACGGAGCTCCGCGGTCACGTGCCCGACCTCGCGAGCATCCCGCACACTCTCACCGGTCCCATCACGCTGACCGGCCCGGCGGACGTCCATCGGCTCCGGGTGCGCATCGTCGACGGGCGCGTGGTCGACGACACGCACGTGGACATCGCGCTCCCCGGCGTGGCGGTCGACGTGGCGCAGCATCGTCTGGCGGGTGATCTCGCGCTGCGCGCCGACGTTGCAGTGGACGCAGGCTGGCCGAGGCTCACGTACCATCTCGATGCGCATGCGCTCACGGCGACGCGCGTCGTTCCCGACGACCAGGCCGTCCTCTTCCACGCCCCGTACGTCGAGGTGAGCGGTGACGCGAGGGCGCTCGACCTCGCGGATCCGCTGCGCGATCTGCACGTCGCCGCGGCGCTCCCCGCCGGGGAGATGCCGGACGTGCGGTCGCTCGGGCGTTATCTTCCGCCCGACGCATCGTTCGGGTTCATGGGCGGCAAGGGGCGCGTGCACGCGCGCCTCGAGGCCTGGCTCGCGGACCGGCGCGTGAAGGGTGACGCGGCGCTCGAGGCCGACGACCTCGACCTGCGGGTGGCGAAGACGCGCATCCTCGGCGGCACCACCGTCGACGCCTCCTTCGACGCGTGGCGCTGGGAGCTCGAGGTCCTCGAAGGCCTCCACGGCAAGGTCCACGTCGCGCAGGGCTCGATCGCGACCGAGGCCGCGCCGGCGAAGCACCTCGTCGACGTGAAGGGCTTCGACATCGGCATCGATGCGCCGGAGGTCGACCTCGCCGACCCGATGAGCGACTTCGAGGCGAAGGTCGACATGCCCGAGGCAGAGATCGTCGACCGCGGCTTGCTTCGGAATTACATGCCGCGTGGCAAGGACATGAAGGTGGCGAACGGCCATGCCCAGTTCGACGCACACTGCGCCATCGACGTGAAGGCGCACCTCGCCGCCGGCACGTTCGACCTCCACTCCCACCATCTCGGCCTCACGCTCGATGACCTCGACCTCTTCACGGATCTCGAGGCGCACGCGCGCGTCCACGACTGGAGCTGGGAGCACGGCGACCTCGCGCTCGACGAGGCCAAGGTCGACTTCACGAAGCTCTCGTCGACCAAGCACGGCGCCGGTCGGCCGGTCGCCACCATCGCGCGCCTCGTCGTCGAGGCGAAGACCGATCGCTTCGCGTTCTCCGACCCGTTCCACCGCATCGAGATCGGCGGCAACCTTCGCGGCGGCGTGCTCACCGACCCCGTCGCCCTCGACGCGTTCCTCGCGAAGGCATCG
>JAYTZB010000282.1:0-4086 GCA_043742085.1 Polyangiaceae bacterium | reverse complement strand
AGCCCACGCTGCCGAGCCACCATCGCGGCGCCGGTCTCCACCTCGCTGAAGACCTCCCACACCGCGACGCGCTCCAGGTTCTGCATCCCGGCATCGAGGCGGACGTCGGCCATCGAGCGGTCGATGAGCGTCAGCAGCCCGAGCAAGCTGCGCTCGTGGATCGCGCTCGTGCTCCCGCTCGGCGCGACCACGCCGGCCTTGATGCTGACGAAGGACATCAGCGCCGTGTTGAGCAGGTTGCGCATCTCATGGGCGAGGATGCCGAGGCGCTCGGTGCCCTCGTCCGTGATCGCTCGCTCTCGCTGGTGGCCATAGGCGACCACGGCGCCGGCGATGGCGTCGTCGAGGCAGAGGTTCAGCGTCTGGAAGTCGACGGCCGATATCGATGCCTTCAGCTCCACCGCGAGCCCGGTCACGGCCTGACAGATGTGACCGTAATCGTGGACGACCTGCTCCATCGTCAGGCCTTGATCGAAGAGCTCCTTGCCGTGCTCGGCAGCGCTGTCCTTGATCGCGGCGTGGTCGACGGTCTGGAGCGTGGCGGCCCTGAGGAGCGCGGCGCGTAGCTGCTCGATGAAGAGCGGCAAGCCGGTCGTCAGCTCGGTCTCCGTCGGCGGCGGGACCTCGCGGTTCGATACGTGAAGGCGTGCGCGAGCGAGGATCTCCTCCTCGTGGTAGCCGATGAAGTCGCGAAGCATCGTCATGACGTCACGCTGCGCAGCGCGCTCGCGGGCGCCTCCCTCACGGAGAGAACCGGCGGCAGCGCCGACCGCACCACCTGCACCGCCACGCTCCCGAGGAGCCACCTGGCGAGCGGGCTCCGATCGTGCGTGCCGACGACCACGAGGTCGTAGCTGCCCGTTGCGGCCTCGTCGGCGATCTCGGACCACGTCCGACCGTGCCGCGAGACGACATCGCAGCGTGGCCCCTGCGCCCGAATCACCGCGGCGATCTCTTCGAGCCGTCCCTGGACGTCTTGTAGACCGCCAGCCGGCATGTCCTCGGCAGACGTATGGAGGAGCGTCACCCACGCCTCGAACGCCGCGGCGAGCTCCGTGGCGAGCTCGACGGACCGCTTCGACGATGGCCCCAGGTCCGTCGCCACGAGGAGGCGCCGGATCGGTGTAGCGGCGCTGTGAACGGTGAGCACGGGCGCACGGGACGTGCGGATGATCGCTTGCGCGACGCTGCCGACGATCCAGCGATCGACGGTGGTACGCCCGTGAGTGCCGGTGACCAGGAGGTCGATCTCGTTGCTCTCGGCAAACGCCACGAGCTCCTCCGCCGGCAGGCCGACGCGCAGCTCGGCCCGTGCGGCAGGAAGATCGTCGCGAACGCGGGCGACGACCGCCTCGAGCGTGCCTCGACCCAGTCTTTCGAGCGCCGCTGTCTCGGCACCGATCTGCGAATACGGCGCTGGCTCGACCACGTTGACGACGATGAGCTCGGCACCGCATCGCTTCGCGAGCGCGGTCGCCAGCGTCACCGCGTGCGCCGACGCGGTCGCAAAATCCGTGGCGACCGCGATCTTGCGAAACGGTGGCGCGCTCGTCCTGCGCTGCGTCACCGTGCAGCCACGCTTCGCGCGGGCTGCTCGGACGACTTCGGCACGGGCGCCGCGCTCTCGCTCGCCCAGCGATACATGCCTGCATCCTCCCGCGCGGCGTGCGCCTGGAGCGCCGCGAGGAACGCGGCCATCGCGTCGGCGCGGACGAGATGGAGGTCCGTCTCGAGATCGAGATCGGCGAGCACCTTCCGGATGCCCGCGTGCTCCCCGCGGATGCGCGCTGCATCCTCGGGGGCCACCAGCGCATAGCGCGGCAGGAGCTCGCGCTCCTCGTCGTCGAGGTGAGCCGCCACCGCGGCCTGGAGAATGCTGATCGACTCGGGCATCCGCTTGGGGTCGCCCTCGACGATGCGAGCGAGGATGTCGCTGGCGAGCGTCGATAGGATCTCGTGATCGGCGCGAAACGACGTCACCTCGACTGCTGGGCGTGTGGCCATGCATCGCCTCGGAGCAACATCGATGCCCACATCCGCCGCCGGCGCCGGACGCCGCACGACCGTGCATAGCCCCGCGCCGCCACGCAATCGGCGCGCGCACGCGCAGACGGTGCGCCTAACGACGAAGGGACCGAGGATGACTCCTCGATCCCTTCTCGTTCGCATCAGGTAACCCTCGTTTTACCGAGGTAGTTGGCGGGGCGGACGGGACTCGAACCCGCGGCCTCCGGCGTGACAGGCCGGCGTTATAACCAACTTAACTACCGCCCCAACTCTCGAACTTCCTGCTCTCTCTACTTCTGCTTCTCTGACCACGCAAACCCGAGCCAACCTGGTAGGCGGGACAGGGCTTGAACCTGCGACATCCGGCGTGTAAAGCCAGCGCTCTACCAGCTGAGCTACCCGCCCGAACGCATCGATTGAGGACGCGTAGTTAGGCTACCCAGGGCCGTCGCGTCAAGGATGTATCTTCGCCGGTGCCACCTTCGCAAAGCTGGCCCCGCCCAGGCCCCCTTGACTTTTAGCACGACCGTTCTATTTTAGGAGCATGGTAGCGGCCACCAAAGGCGAAGAGACGCGGTCGGCCGTGCTCGGCTCGGCGCTGTCGCTCGCCACCCAGGTCGGCCTCGAGGGCCTGACCATCGGCAAGCTCGCCGACCACGTCGGCATGTCGAAGAGCGGCCTCTTCGCGCACTTCTCTTCCAAGGAGAACCTCCAGGTCGCGATCCTCGAGGAGGCCGTCGCGCGCTTCGTCGCGCTCGTCGTCATGCCCGCGCTGAAGAAGGCGCGCGGTGAGCCACGCGTGCGCGCGCTCGTCGACAACTGGCTCCTCTGGTCGAAGCAGGAGTTCCTGCCCGGCGGCTGCATCTTCGTGGTGGCGGGCGTTGATCTCGACGATCGCCCTGGCCCCGCGCGCGACCGCTTCGTCGCATCGCAGAAGGACTGGCTCGCGACGCTCGCCAACGCGGCCCGCATCGCCGTCGAGGAGAAGCACTTTCGCAAGGACCTCGACTGCGAGCAGCTGGCCCACGAGCTCTACTCGATCGCCTACGGCTATCACTACCTGCGCCGCATCGGCGATCCCGCGCGCGCCGAGAAGCGAGCGCGTACCGCCTTCGAACGCATTCTCACGGACGCCCGCGCGTCCTGACCCCGCGCCCCCGCGCGACCCCCGCAGCTCCGCTCGAGCATCGATCACGACGAGGAAACCATGGCGCCCGCCCGCACCGCAAATAGCACGAACGTTCGTACCTCTACCGACGCCGGCCCCGAGGCCTTCGGAGGCTCGCCCGATGGTTCGGGTACCGAACCATTCCGCCGCCACCCCCGGCGCCGCCCCGTGCCCCTCTCCGTACGAGCCGCTCGTGCCGGCTTCCGTGTGCTCGGTCCGTACGCCCCTGCCCTCGCATCGACCGCCGCCGAGCGCCTCTTCCTGACCGCCCGGCGCCACTCCCGACCGGCCTGGGAGGAGCACGCGCTCGCCGGGGCCGAGCGCTTCACCATCCCGCACGACGGTCAGGCGCTCCCCGCCTGGCGCTGGGGCACGGGCACCGACGTCGTCCTCCTCGTCCACGGCTGGGAGGGCCGCGGCTCGCAGCTCGCGAGCTTCGCCGAGCCGCTCGTCCGACAGGGCTTCTCGGTCGTGACCTTCGATGTCCCCGGTCACGGTGACGCGCCTTCCGGGATCTCCTCGATCGTCGAGCACGCCCGCGCCGTCGCTTCTGCGGGCGCGTACCTCGGGCGCCTCCACGCCATCATCGGCCACTCGGTGGGTGGCGCTGCCGCTCTCTTCGCCACGCGGCTCGGCCTCAAGGTCGATCGCCTCGCGCTCGTCGCGGCCCCGGTCAGTCCGCAGCGCTTCGCCGCCGGCTTCGGCAAGCTGCTCGGACTCGACGCCGGCACCCAGCGCGGCCTCGTGCGGCGGCTCGAGCGACGCTACGGCCTCCGCATGGAGGACCTCGACGTCCGCGCCGACGCCGCCGAGTTCGACGGCCCGCTCCTCGTCGTCCACGACCGCGGCGACCGCGTGGTGCCCATCGACGATGGCGAGGTCATCGCGGGCGCGGCCGTTGGCGGACGCCT
>JAYTZB010000281.1:0-1965 GCA_043742085.1 Polyangiaceae bacterium | reverse complement strand
GCCGACCACCCCACCGAGAAGAGGACGCCCCAGTTCCTGTAGCCGAGCGCGAAGTAGCTCGAGACCAGCTGCAGCTCCTTCGGATGAAGCAGGTTGCCTACCTCGCCGAACAGCTCGCGAATCACGATGGTGCGATCGCGGGCGACCAGCAGCGCGAGGAGCACGAAGAACAGGATGTCGATGCCCCACGAGACGAGGAGCATCAGGATGAGGCCGCCATCGCCGAAGATGGTGGGGAGCGCGTTGTGCATCGCGTGCATCATCATCGCGCAGCCGAAGCCGATGACAGGCGCAGCGATCTTGAGCCACCAGCTCTTCGCCTCCGTGGCGATCCCGAAGCCGAGCCCCGTGCACGCCGTGAAGGTGCAGTGCGACAGGCCGAGCAGGACGGTGCGCAGGAAGAGGAGGAACACGAAGCCGCCGAAGCCGCTCGTCGCGAACTGGTTCGCGACGTAGAGGATGTCCTCGGTCAGCGTGAAGCCGAGACCGACCACACCGCCGTAGATGGCGCCGTCGAGCGGGCCGTCGAGCTCGCGCAGGCCGAGCGCGCTGGCGAGGGCGATCAGCGCGACGCCCAGCCCCTTGAAGCCCTCCTCGAACACCGGCGCGAAGACGGTGGCGCCGATCACGTCGACGTCCTTCGGCGAAGCTTCGAGGAGCGCGGAGGTCAGGCTGGACGCGATCGACGACGTGATGCCGCCGCCCAGGGTCGCGAAGATCGCGCCCCACACGAACGCCACGATGATCAGCCACCACGGCTCCGGCTCGAAGCGATCGGCCCACCGGATGAAGAAGAGGTACGTGAGCACCAGCGGCGTGACGAACATGACGCCGAGAAACAAGCCCACGAGCATTGCCAAAAAACGTAGCAGGCTATGGCGTGTCGGGGAACGCCGCGGGCGCCGGCAGCTTCACGCTGCCGGGGGCGAAGGCGCCGGCGATCGCGGTGTATGTGACCTTGTCGTCGACGCGCCGATCCTGCTGGACGTAGAGATACGAGCCGCCGGGCAGCTCGAGGAGCGCAGGGGCCGATTCCTTGGCGCCCACGGAATAAACGGGAGTCGCGCGCGTCTGACGAACGAGCGGCCCGCTCTCTCCATAGCGCGCAGCGAAGCCGATGGCGGTTGCGCCAGCGATGTCGGTGCCCGTGTAGAGCACACGAACGTGGAGTCGGCCCTCGGGCGTGACCCGGGTCAGCGCGCAGGGGTCACCGACCCTCGACGTGTCGAACGGAGGCCGCTCGTTGGGGAGCAGCGTGCCGGGCGCCGCCGGCGCAGAGGGAGCGAGCACCGCCTCGATGCCGGGCGTCGAGGGATCGGGATCGAGGCGCGTGAAGTGGATGCCGTCGGCGCTCTCGGCCTCGCCGATCGACGAGCCGGATGCATAGAGGAGGCGCAGCCGGCCATCGGGGAGCGCGTAGACGCTCGGTGCATGCACCTCGGTCGACTCCCACGAAGACTCAGGATCGCGCACGAAAATAGGGCCCGCGACTTTGTGGAACGCGAGGCCGTCGTCGGAGCGCGCCACGCCGATGCCGCCCGCAGCGGCGTAGTAGAGGAGGATCTCGGCGCGGACCCGCACCGCGAACGGCCCCGAGAGTGACGGGCCTTCCCACGGCGCGTCGGCGGCGAGCACCACGGGCGGCGTCTTGCCGAAGTCGCCGCTCGTACCGAAGAACGCGCGCCCGTCGTCGGCACGCGTCCGGACGATGACGTCGGCGACGGGATGCCTGGCGACGGCATAGAGGATGGCCGGCGAGTCGTCGGCGGGCACCTCGGGCGCCAGGATGGCGGGCTCGCGATAGATGGCCACGCGGTCGTCGAAGACGAAGGGTGCAATGCCCGCGACCTCGTCGGTGCCCAGCTTGCGGAACGGGCCCACGCCGGTGGTCGGCAGGTTGCGATCGCCGACGCCTTCCGCACCGGTAGTCGCGCACGACGGTCCGAGCGCGACGAGGCACGCGAG
>JAYTZB010000280.1:0-2147 GCA_043742085.1 Polyangiaceae bacterium | reverse complement strand
GCAGGATCGACGCACCCGGTCTTCGAGAGACGATCGGGGAACGTGCTCGTCCCTGCGTCGGCAGCGGCAGGCGCGGGGAGCAGCTCGTAGATCGTGCCTTGATTGAGCGCTAGAGCGTACACCTCGCCGTCGTTGTCCTCGTTGAACGAGACCCAGTTGGCGGACGGCGCATCGGTGAGCTGCGTCTGCACCGCGACGCCGGTGCCGGGATCGAAGGCGAGCGTCCACATCTCCGCCGTGACGTAGTCGCCGAACACGTACGAGCCGACGAAATCGGGGATGGCCGCGCCGCGATACACGACGCCGCCGGTGATCGAGCGGCCTCCGGTGTGCACCTGCTCGATGACGGGGTCGATGAGGCCGGGCGTCGTGGGCCCGAGCGGACACTTGCCGAGGTCCGACGAGAGCGCGTCGTGGAGGCCTTCGCGGCACGGCCACCCGTAGTTGCCTCCGAGCTTCACCTTCGCGTCGATCTCCTCGTAGAGGTTCTGCCCGACGTCGCCGACCCACACCTCGTTCGTCGCGCGGTCGATGGAGAAGCGGAACGGGTTGCGGAAGCCCATCGCGAACGTGGCGGGCTCGCCGCCGCCGTTCGCGAAGGGATTGTCGGCGGGGATGCCGTAGGTCTTTCCCGCCGGCACGTTGTCGACGTCGATGCGCAGCACCTTCGAGAAGAATCGCGTCCTGTCCTGGCCCGCCTTGTTGGTGTCGTTGGCGTCGCCGCCGTCGCCGAAGGAGAGATAGAGGAGGCCGTCGGCACCGAAGGCGATGCCGCCGCCGTTGTGATTCGTGAACGGCTGCGCGAAGGGGCCGAGCACGTCCTTGTACGAGTCGAACGTGACGCCGTTGTCGGGGCTATGGAGCACGCCGACGCGCGACAGCATGTCGACGGGGCCGCCGCCCGTGGTGGTCCACGTCACGTAGATCTTCCCGTTCTGGGCGAACTTCGGATGGATCGCGAACCCGAGCAGCCCGCCCTCGCCGTTGGTGTTGAGCGGCAGGCCGGAGGCCCCCTGCACCGTCCCCACCAGCGTCGGTGCATTGGGCGGGCTGGTGACGGGAAAGGACACGATCTCACCGCTGCGCTGCGCGACGAACCAGCGCGTCTTGTCGCCGGGGATCTGCGCCATCATCATCGGCTGGGCGAGCGCCACGTTCGCGAACACCCGCTCCCACTTCACGTTCGCCGACGTGGGCGGACGTGCGGGCGCCTTGCACGTCGGGTTCGCCGGTCGCGTATCGAGGCCGAACTCCGCGCGCACCGGCGGCACGTAGCCGTCGGGGAGCGGGCCTCCGTCGCCGGACTGTCCGTCGTCGCCGCCACCGTCGAGCGCGCCCGGCGCCGTCGCATCGTCCGCTCCGCACGCGCCGAGCGCCGCGAGCGTCGCCGCCGTGACCACCGCAAGCCCCAACACCCGCATCGATGCCATGGCCGTAACGATACACCTGCCGTAGGCTCCGCAACCCATGACCGTGAACCGGCGCACGTTCCTCGGCGGAGTCACGAGCTCCGCGATTGCATCGCTCACGACCGCGTGTGGGGGCGAACGCGTCGCCGCCAAGGTCGCTCAGGGCCCCATCCCCGATCGCGTGGTCGACGACGCGGTGTCGCGTGCGCTCGCCAGCGCGAAGCGAGCCGGCGCGAGCTACGCCGACGTCCGCATCGTGCGACGTCGCACCGAGTCGATCTACACGCGCGAGGACCACGTCATCTCGGTGGGCGCGGAGGAGACCTACGGCATCGGCGTACGCGTCATCGTCGATGGCGCCTGGGGATTTGCGGCCTCTGCGCGGGTCGATGGCGCAGCGGCGCAGAGCGCAGCAGAGAACGCGGTGGCCATTGCCCGCGCCGCTCGTCCGGCGCTCAAGCGTCCCGTCGTCCTCGCGCCCGCGCCGGTGGTGAAGGGATCGTGGCGCACGCCCATCCAGGTCGATCCGTTCAACGTGCCCCTCGCCGACAAGGCGCAGTACCTCCTCGATCTCTGGCCGCTGGTGAAGGACGTGCGCCTCGTGAAGTATGCGACGGCGGGCTTCGAGGCCCTCGGCGAGTGGAAGCTCTTCGCATCGAGCGAGGGGTCGGTGGTGGAGCAAAGCATCACGCGCGTGTGGCCCTCGCTGACGGTCACCGCAGTGATGGAGGGCCAGTT
>JAYTZB010000279.1:0-12900 GCA_043742085.1 Polyangiaceae bacterium | reverse complement strand
ACGTTCGCCTGGAGCTTGTCCTGGGTCTTCGTGTCGAAGTCGCTCGCGTCGTGGCGCTCGTGGAGCTGCTCGGAAGGATCGCCGAACACGCGATTGACGATGCGCCCGCGCTTCACGGCGGGGCGTTGCGCGATGGCGTCGGTCCAGCGCTGGACGTTCTCGTATTCCTGAACCGACAGGAACTCGCCGGCGCTGTACACGAGGCCCTTCGCGAGCGCGCCGTACCAGGGCCACACCGCGATGTCGGCGATGGTGTACTCGCTGCCCGCCAGGTATTCGCTCTCGGCGAGTCGGCGGTCGAGCACGTCGAGCTGGCGCTTCACCTCCATGGCAAAGCGGTTGATGGCGTATTCGATCTTGATCGGCGCATACGCGTAGAAGTGACCGAACCCGCCGCCGAGATAGGGGGCAGCCCCCATCTGCCAGAACAGCCACGAGAGACACTCCGCGCGCGACGCAGGATCGCTGGGCAGGAACGCGCCGAACTTCTCTGCGAGGTACAGCAGGATGGCGCCGGACTCGAAGACGCGCACGGGCTTCGGGCCGCTCCGGTCCAGGAGCGCCGGGATCTTCGAGTTCGGATTCACCGCCACGAAGCCGCTGCCGAACTGATCACCCTCGTTGATCTTGATGAGCCACGCATCGTACTCGGCGCCCGCGTGCCCGGCGGCGAGGAGCTCCTCGAGCATCACCGTGACCTTCACGCCGTTGGGGGTGGCGAGCGAGTAGAGCTGCAGCGGGTGGCGCCCGACCGGCAGCTCCTTGTCCTGCGTGGATCCGGCGACCGGGCGGTTGATGTTGGCGAACTGGCCGCCGCTCGCCTTGTCCCAGGTCCATACCTTCGGCGGCGTGTACATCGGCTGGTCACTCATCGGATGCGACGAGTCTACCGGAGGAGTCGAGGAGAGCGAGCGATCGGGCCTCTAGCTTTTCGCAAGCCAGCGGAGGAGCTTTCGAAGGTCAAGGGCGCCCCGAGAGCCCGGCGAGCATCGCGCACTCCAGTCCGATGGCCGGCGAAATCTGGAGTTCGTCCGCGTGAACCCAAGTTCGGGATACCGAACCTGCGCGCGGGGTCGCTTTTCTCTCGCGGCGGTAGGAGGTTCGGGATCCGGCGCGTAGGGTGCGGCGGTGCTTGCATGGTCACTCTAGCTTCCGGTCCCGCGTTGCCGTGGTCCAACGGGGTCTACAGCGTGAAGCGCCACGGCGTGACCATCACCAACTGCGACAGTGAGCCCGTTCAGACGCCCGGATGCATCCAGGCGCATGGTGCGCTGCTCGTCGTGCGCCCGTCGGATCTCGAGATCCTGCAGGTGAGCGAGAACGCGCGAGCGATCCTCGGGCACGACGCTGCCGACCTGCTCGGACGCCCGCTCTCCGCGGCCGTCGGAGAAGAGCCGCAGGCCAGCGTGCGGCAGTTCCTCGATCGAGGAGGAGCGGACAACAATCCGCTCTACGTCGTCACCCTCCCCGCGAGTGCCGGCGTTGCGGCGCTCGACGTGACGGTGCACACGGTCGACGGCGTCGCGGTGATCGAGCTGGAGGCGACCGGACGCACCGACGGCATCGAGCCTGATTACGTCGGGCTTCTCCAGAAGACCGTGAGCCGCCTGCAGTCGGCGACGTCGGTCGGTGAGCTCAGCCGCATCCTGAGCGCGGAGGTCCGCGCCATCACGGGCTTCGGCCGCGTGATGATCTACAAGTTCCACGCCGATGGTCACGGGGAGGTGTTCGCGGAGAGCCGCGACGAGGCCTACGCGCCATGGCTTGGTCTCCACTACCCGGCCGAGGACATTCCGAGGCCCGCGCGCGAGATCTTCAAGCGCGTGTGGTGCCGGCCGGTGCCGGATGTCGCTGGTTCGCTCGCCGAGCTCGTTCCGCTCGCGCACCCGGTGTCCAACGCGCCGCTCACGATGACCCAGTGCGCGCTGCGCGGTCCGTCGATCATGTACACCGAGTACCTGCGCAACATGGGAGTGACGGCAGGCCTCACGATGCCGATCCGTCAGGGAGGCGAGCTGTGGGGGCTCATTGCTTGCCATCACTACGCGGGACCGAGGCACGTCTCGTATCCGGTGCGCGCGGCCTGCGAGTTCGTCGCTCAGATCGCCTCCCTCCAGCTCCACTCCGCCAAGGAGCGCGAGCACGTCCTCTATCGACTTCGCGTCGAGTCGGTTCACAACGATCTCCTGGCCCGCGCCGCGCACGAAGGCGGCCTCGCGACGTTCTTCGACGGCCAGCCGGGAATGCTCGAAGGCCTGGAAGCCGGAGGCGCCGCCCTCTACCAGGACGGCAAGTGGTGGAAGGTCGGCGACACGCCGAGCGATGAGGAGCTCGACGCTCTCGCGCGCCACCTCGAGGGCCGGCCGGAGCTCGCTCGAAGCACACGCCGCGTGTACGCGACCGATTCGTTGCAGCAGGACTATCCGCCGGCGGCGGCATTCGCGGACCGCGCGAGCGGCGTGCTCGCAGTCGCGCTGGCCCAAGGTCGCCGGAGCCTGATGATGTGGTTCCGGCCCGAGACCATCCGGGTCGTGGAGTGGGGAGGCAATCCGCACGACAAGCCGACGACGCTCGGACCGCACGGCCCGCGGCTCACCCCGCGCGCGAGCTTCGAGCTGTTCCGCGAATCCGTGCGCAATCGGTCGCTACCGTGGCTGGACGTCGAGGTCGACGCCGCTGCGCGACTGCGCGTCCTCGTCATGGACGTCATCGTCGGAAGGGCCGAGCAGCTCGCCGACCTCAACGCCGACCTCACGCGCAGCAACCAGGAGCTGGATGCGTTCGCGCACGCTGCGGGTCACGATCTCAAGGAGCCGCTGCGCGGGATCCAGCAGTTCGCCAATCAGCTCCTGGAGAGCGCGACCCGCACCGACGAGGAGCAGCGAAGCAAGCTCGAGGTGCTGATGCGGCTGACCATGCGCATGGACAGCTTGCTCGACTCGCTCCTGCACTTCTCTCGCGTCGGACGCACCACGCTCGATCTCGAGTCGACGGACCTCGACACGGTGGCGCGCGAAGCGCTCGAGATGGTCGGCTCGCGAACGACGAACCCCAGCAGCGAGGTGGTCATCCCGCGCGAGCTCCCGCGGGTGCACTGCGATCGCGTCCGGGTTCGCGACATCTTCGTGAATCTCCTCTCCAACGCGCTCAAGTACAACGACAAGCCGTCGAAGCAGATCGAGGTCGGCTACATCGCTCGCGGCGAGAACCTGCCGCGGCCAGGTGCGCCACCCGGCGCGGCGGAGCACACCATCTTCTTCGTGAAGGACAACGGCATCGGGATCTCCGACAAGCACCTTGGACCCATTTTTACGCTGTTTCGCCGCCTTCACGCCGAGAACGAGTTCGGGGGCGGAACCGGCGCGGGGCTCACCATCGTGCAGAAGCTCGTCGAGCGTCACCATGGCCAGATCTGGGTCGACTCGACGCTGGGCTGGGGCTCGACGTTCTTCTTCACGCTGCCCGGAGACGGCGGACCTTGAGGCTGATCATCGTCGACGACAATCCTTCCGACCGGGCCGAGACGAGGCGCCTGTTGCTCAAGGGGTCGGAGCGCAGGTTTTCGTTCACGGAAGCCGGCACCGTGGCCGCGGCCGTGGCCATGATCTGCGAGGCGGCCGACGGCCCTCCCGATCTCGCGGTCGTCGACTATCACCTGCCGGACGGTACCGCGCTCGATCTCCTGGCGGGGCTCAGGGGCGAAGACGGGAGAGCTGCCTGCGCGGTGGTGGTGATGACCGGAGATGACGCATCCACGCTGGGTCGTCAGGTGCTGCGCGCGGGCGCTCAGGACTTCGTCGGGAAGTCGTGGATGACGGCGGAGAGCCTCGCCCGCGCCGTCGAGAACGCCGTGGAACGCTGGGCGATGATGGCGGAGCTCCACGCGAGCGAGTCACGTCTGGCGCGCGCCCAGCGTGCAGCCAACGTCGGCACCTGGGACTGGAACGTCCTGACCGACGAGGCGACCTGGACCGACGAAGCCTGGCGGCTCTTCGGCGCGGTGCGGGTGCCGGGCCCGGTGAGCTACGCGTTCTGGTTGAGGACCGTGCATCCGGACGACCGTGAAGCCGCCGGAGCAGACGCTCGCGTGGCGATTCGCACCGGCATCTGTCGAAGCGAGTTTCGCGTCCGTCATGCCGATGGGACCATCCTCATGCTCGAGTCGATCGGCGAAGGCGAATTCGGTCCCTCGGGGGCGCCGATTCGCCTGCTGGGCACGGTGCGCGACGTCACGGTCCGGCATCATGCCGACGAAGCGCTCAAGGCGGCGCTGGAGAAGGCGGAACAGGCGGTCGTCCAGCGCGATCAGCTGGTGTCGCTCATCTCGCACGACCTTCGTGCTCCCTTGCACATCATCCTTCTCAGCATCTCGGCGCTGGAGGGAAAGGTCGCCGAAGCCGCGCTCGCGATCCCTCGTGGGATCACCCGACAGGTCACGCGCATGGGCACCATGCTGGACGAGCTGCTCGATGTCTCGCAGCTACGCGCGGGACACAGCCTCGCTCTCGATTTCACCGACGTGGATCTGGTGACTCTGGTCCGGGAGTGTGCGGACCCCTACCGGAGCACCTCTCCCAATCATCGCATCGAGATCGAGGCCAGCATGCCGTCGCTCGTCGGTCGCTGGGACCGCGTGAGGATCGAGCGTGTTGCCACCAACCTCCTCTCGAACGCGGTCAAGTACAGCCCGGACGGCGGCCTCGTGCGGGTCACCGTGACAGAAGAGATGCAGGAGGACGGCGTTCCGTGGGCGATTCTCCGCGTGTCCGACGAGGGCATCGGCGTCGGCGCGAAGGATCGCGCGCTCATCTTCGAGTGGTACTCCCGCGGTCACAATGCGCGCCGCGCCGGGATTCCTGGAATCGGAATCGGCCTCGCCGGCGTGAGAGACATCGTCCGACAACACGGTGGGACGATCGAGCTCGCGACCAATGCGCCCCGAGGATCGACCTTCACCGTGAGGATTCCGCTCCGACCTGCGCCGTTGCCTCGACCACCGCAATCGGATCCGACTCTTCTGTCCTGACGCGGTTCTTACGTGGCCTTCGTGATCACGGCGTCGGTCGCCTCCGCGTGGAGCATCGCGAAGAGATCGGTCGAGCCCGGATCCTGCCCGGCCCGCGACAGCAACGTCGTGATCTGACCGCGATGGTGCGTCTGGTGGTTGAAGAGCTGCGTGACGACCCACCACCGCGGGACGTCGCGCGTCTCACCCTTGCGCGTGAGCGAGAACATGCCGGCGAGGCTCTCCGCCGTGAACGTCTCGACGAGCGCGTCGATCGCGGCGTCGGTCGTATCGCGCTCGCGGCGGAGCGCGTCGAAGTCGGAGGCGAGCTCCTGATCGAGGCTCTTGATCCCGTCGACGTCATCCAGCGGTTGTACCGAGCGAAGGCACGACACACTTCGGGCGTCATGGGACCACGCTAGCTCAAGTGCGGGCCTTCGCGCGCTGCGCGACTGCGGCGGGCGCCCAGTAGTCGTCGTCGAGGAGCTCCATCGCCTCGTCCTGCCAGTCGGAGGCCGCTCCGAACGCCAGCATGTCGAGGAGGTCGACGATGACGCGCTCCTGGTCCGTCGTGAGGGACGCGAGCCGCGGCGGATCGCGGTCCGGCGGACGCAGCGAGGCGAGGAGCGCGCCGATGGCGAGCCCGGCGCCGGGCCGATCCCGGACCGCCTGATTCCGGAGCGCGTGGTCCATCAGCCGAGGCAGGTAGTGGCGCCACGAATCGGGGTCGACATAGACGAGCCCGTAGCAGGCGTACGTCTCCACGTAGTCGTCGGTGGCCTCGTCGAGCACGGGATCGTACGCGGGCGGCGGTTCGTAGGCGTCGAGGCTGTTCCCGCCGCGCAGGGTCGTCCGAGGATCGCGCTCCATGTCCGCGTGGAAGGCCGTCGCGGCCCGGCGCGCAAGCTCCTCCGCCTCGGGGGTGGCATGGCGATGAGGCGACGGCATGTCAGCGAGCGACGGAATGCTGCCGGGGCCGTCAAGCCGGCGGTCACGAGCCACGCGTGGAGCGTATCAGTCGACCCGCGTGATTCCGCAACAGTCCGTTCCAGGTGGCGTGCTTGTCAACGCTCACGCTGCGCCGCATCCTGGTCCTCATGCGCCAACCGACGATGTACCTTCCGCACGGCGGCGGCCCTTGTTTCTTCATGGATTGGACCATGGGGCCCGCCGATACCTGGGACCGCACGGCGGAGTTCCTGCGCGGGATCGCCGCGTCACTTCCCGAGAAGCCCAAGGCGCTCCTCGTGATCTCCGCGCACTGGGAAGAAGACAAGCCGACGGTGATGAGCGGGACGGCGCCGCCGCTCCTCTTCGATTACCACGGCTTTCCCAAGCACACGTACGAGCTCACGTGGCCCGCGCCCGGCTCGCCGGCCCTCGCAGCGCGGGTGGTCGAGCTCCTCCTCGCCTCGGGCATCGAAGCGCAGAAGAACGATTCGCGCGGGTTCGATCACGGCGTCTTCGTCCCGCTGAAGGTGGCGTTCCCGGAGGCGCAGATCCCGACCGTTCAGCTCTCACTCCGCGCGAGCCTCGACCCGGCCGAGCACCTCGCGATCGGGCGTGCGCTCGCGCCGCTGCGCGACGAAGGCGTGCTCATCATCGGGAGCGGCATGAGCTATCACAACATGCGCGGCTTCATGACCGGGAGCGGCAGCCGCGACTCGAAGCGCTTCGACGAGTGGCTCTCCGCGACCGTCACGAAGGCGCCGCGCGAGCGCGACGACCTCCTTCAGGACTGGGCACGGGCGCCTGCCGCGCGCGCATCGCATCCGCGAGAGGAGCACCTCATTCCGCTGATGGTCGCCGCCGGCGCCGCGGGAGAGGATCTCGGCGCTCGCGTCTTCAGCGACGCACCGATGCAAACCGTCGTATCCGCGGTTCGGTTCGGCTGATTGCCAATGATCAGCGCGCGGCATCGCGCGCGTCGCGCAGGGGCGCGCCGAGCGAGAGCCATATCGCGTCGGCCCAGTGCGACGCACCGGGCTGGGTCGGATGGAGATGATCGGGCTGTCGCTCGATCACGAGGTCGTAGGAATTCGACCACCCGCAGGGCGCCGTGGTCCGGGCGAGCATCGCGATCAGCCCTGTTTCCGGGCGTCCGATGGGGAGCGGACCGATCCACCAGCAAGGGCGATCGCCGATCTGCGCGACGATCGATTCCACGTCGACCTCGTAGTCGTCGGGCCTCGCCGCGGTGAGGTTGTTCATTCCCAGGGTCACGAGGACGACATCGGGTTTCTTCCAGCGCAAGAGCGCCTCGAGCTTCTTCGATGACGCGTAGGTATGAAGGCCGGAGTCGATCTCGGTGACGGACTCGTAGCGCACGCCGGCCGCTTCGAATCGCGTCTTCATCTCGAGCGCGAGGCCCTGATCGAACCCGAGCGACGTATCGCCGACATGAAGAACGTACTTCGCACCCGCGGGCCACGAGGGCCGGGGCGCGGAATCCGGCGACGCGTCCGGCGACGGATCCAGTGGCGTGACGGGCGCGACGGGCGCGACGCGCGCGACCGACGCGACCGGCGCGACGACGGGCGCGCGCACTGGAATCGGCGCACGCCGCGAGAACAGCACCACGATGGCGAGGGCCGTGAGCCCCACGAGCACGGCCCACAGAACGGGCCGCTGGATCATCAGAAGTGCGAGCCGACGTCGAGGTGTAGCGCCGCGACCTTGCCCTTGTCGAAGCCGAAGCCGAGCGGCGGATCGACGCCGAGCAGGAGGCCGAGACGCGCGAACGTCGTCCCGCTCTCGTAGGACCCGAACGGCTCGATGCTGCCCTGCGCATTGTCGCCCTTCGTGAACGCGTCGCCCTCGCTGACGGCGTGGACGACCTGGACCGCGGCGCCGCCGCCCCAGCCGGACTCGCCGTGCTTCTCGAATTCGAAGTGCAGCTGGTAGAGGAACAGCGCCTTCCTCGTGCTGACCAGCGTTGCCCGGTCCTCGGTCGGGACGAACAGCGTCGGCTCGAGCGAGCCGCGCAGGAAGAGGCCGGGCGACGACTGCCATTCGACCCCTGCGCGGAGGCCGATGGGCACGTATTTATAGGCCCAGTAGTGGAGGTCGTAGAGGGCCATCGAGTACGCGCCGAGGGCATTGGCGGCCTGCCACGGTCTCGAATCGCTGAGGCCCGCGAGCGGCGCGCTGATCCGTCCGCCGATGAACCAGGTGGTGCGAGCGTCCGTCGTGACGTACGTGAGGCCGACGGTGGGATTGCCGACGCCGATACCCGCCTTGCTGTCGGTCGTCGAGCCGAGGAGCGTGTTGGTCGCCAGCGAGAAGGGCACGTGCACGTCGAGGAGGAGCTTCGGCGAGAGCTCGAAGATGGCGTACGGGATGATGGGGAACGTCGATCCGAGACCCTTCGCGCTGAACCAGTAGATCTCGACGCCCGCTCCAGCGCGCATCATCGGCTTCCACGTGGGCGTTGGACCGTCGTCAGCCGGCGGCGCTTCGGCGCGGCTCGGCGACGACGGGGCAGTCGAACGCGCCGGAGCCGCGGGCGCACTGGGCGGCGACGGAGGCGGCGTCATCGGCGCCCCCGGCGCCCCCGGCGTCCCCGGCGTCCCCGGCGGAGGAGGCGACGGCGGGGGCAGATCGCTGGGAGGCGCCTGCGCGAACGCGGAAGACGACGACATCGTCGCGAAGAGCGTGATCAGGATGGCGGCGTGGAGCCGGACGCTTCTCATCCGCCAAGCCTAAGCTCATTCCTCCCGTGCGAGCACGCGCCGTTGGACGACTCGACCGCCGAGGCTCTGCATCGGGCTCAGTAATCGAGACCGAGCGTATCGAGGATTGGCCACGTGCCGGTCGGCGAGGTCGCGACACCGCCCAGCATGAACGCGCTGTACGATTGCGCCGTCGCGAGCTGCAGGGCGTAGGTGGCGTTGATGCTGCAGACGCCGCTGTTCGCGTTGAACGTGCCGCCGTTGACGACCACCGAATTCAACGAGACCCAGTTCGCTCCGAGCTTGCCCCAGAGCTGGTAGAGGACGCGCGCTGCGCCACACTCCCGCGCGGGCATCGCGACGCGCATGTCGACCGAAGCCCAGAAGCGCTTGTACGGACCGGTGTTCGCGCCGATGGTCGCCTGGGTCCAGAACAGGCCGTCGCACGAGCTCTGGTAGTTGGCCGGTGACGGCCAGGACACGAACTGCGTTCCGACCTGCACGGTCCCCGAGTACACGGCGGGGAAGCAGAGCGCGGCTGCGGACGCGCCGACATGCTCCGCCTCCGGCGTCTCGTCGGGCTCGGCGGACGAGCCGCTACAGGCGGGCAGGAGGACCGCGACGAGCGCGGCGAGCGAAGAGATGCGGAGGATGCTCGTGAGAGAGACGCTCGTGATCGGGTTGGTCATGAGGAGATCAGACGGCATTGCCGCGATCTTCTTCGTGAAGATTCGATGAGAATTGGATGAGATCGACGGATGGATCCGCCACTGGCCATGAACCACGCACGATGCCGAACCTGCGCTTTCCCTCGCTCCTCGTTGGCTCGCTCCTCGTTGCTGCGTGTGCGACTCCGTCGCCTGTCGTTACCAGCGACGACCTCTCCTCCGCGGAACAGGACGCGCCGGGCCAGACCATCCTGCCGCCGAGCGACGGGTTCGTCCCGCTGCCGGCGCCTCCGCCGCCGATCGATCGTGGGCGTGAGCTCCTCGTCACCGATCGCGCTGTGCTCTCCGGATCGCGCTCCGACAACGCGAACGCGCTTGCGCCGTGGAGCTTTCGTCACGCGATGGAGTCGCTCGCAGCGGCGAGCTCGGCAGACGCGCCCGCGTTCGTGAAGAGCTGGCTCGCGACGTGGCAAGCGTCGTCGACAGCAGCCTCCGAAGGAAGCCTCCCGCTCGGCGCGCGGCCCGACGTCCAGAAGGACCTCGTGTGCCCGTGGCTCCGCCTCACGCCGGAGAACGGCTGCGACGCGACGTGCGCGCAGTGTGTCTCGTCGAAGCTCGATCTCTCTCGCGCGCCGTTCCGCCTGCTGGCCATCGTGAACCGGCTCGATCTCGCCGAGACCACGAAGGGGTGCAAGCCGGAGGCGTCGGAGGCTCGGCTCCTCTTCGTCGCGCTGCGACCGGGGACGACCACGCCGCTCTCGTTCAACGCCATCTTCGAGTACGCGGTCGACGGGACGGCGGCCGGTGCTCCCGAATCATGGCATGCGCTCGCTGCGCTGCCCGGCGATGCCGAGTACGCGGCTGCCCTCGAGACGCTCACGCGCACGTTCACGGACAGCGCACGGCTCGGGCAGCTCCGGACGAGCGAGAACCTCGCCGGCACATCGTGGGAGCTCCGGCAGTTCGCGCACGTTGGCGGCATGCTCGTGCCGACCGCGCTCACCAACACCGTGACCGACGCGTTCGACGGCACGACGGAGCTGGCGACGCACCTGAGCACGCACCAGTCGGAGATCTTCGCGGGCGACAACGCCGTTCCAGCGAATGTCGCCACGGCGTTCTCGACCATGCCGAAGGCCGACTTCCGCTGGAGCAGCGCGACCGCGGACCCGAGCACGCTCCACCTTTTCGGTCTGAGCACGTGCAACGGCTGCCATGCGGGTGAGCGTGGAGACACCAGCGTGCTCCCGTTCTCGCACGTGGGCGTCGATGCGAGCGGCGCGACCATCGTCTCGCGCTTCCTCTCGGATCCGTCCTCGCCGAACGGCGACGAGCTCGCGTTCCGTGGGCGCTCGCTGGCGCGTCGACTGACCGGCCAGTGCGGTTCGAGCGAGGCCTCGTATGGCGGTCGCAACGGCGGTGGCGGCGGTGGCCTCGAGGTCACGCCCGACCGCGCCGCGCGTCGCGTCCACTAGACGCCGTTCGAGTCGACGACGTCCGCCGAGCGAGCGCTCAGGCGCGGTGCCAGTCGCTCGACGCCGCGCGGGCGCGCAGCCGATCGGCGCGGCGGTTCCACATCGGGGCCACGATGACGCTGCCGATGAAGAGGAAGAGCAGCGGGAACGCCACCGCGGCGAGCAGCACCTCGCTGGTCGCGGGGCCTCGCGCGAAGAAAACGCCGAACGCGAGCATCACGCTCGCCGGCGTGCCGTAGAGCACCGACAGCGAGACGACGCGAGCGAGCGAGAGGTCCGCCTTCTTCTCGGGTCGCAGGAAGAGGAACGGCCACCAGGTCCAGTCCCTGTCGCTGACCTCGTTCACCACTTCCTCGAGCTGATCGGTTGGCATGAGCAGCCACCAGTGAAGCATTAACGCCTCACGCAGCAAGCGCGAGCAGCGGCGAATGTGGCCGTTTGCTACGACATCCGCGCCTGTCGGCACCTCGTGCTCGAGCTCTCCGCCTCGCGCCCGGTCTGCGCCGCCTCGCGGCCGACGACGCCGCTCAACCGATGACGTGAAAGACGAGCGCGGCCAGGGACAGCCCGGCGACGGCGAGCCAGAGCGTGACGCCATGGACGAGCGGGCGGACGCCGACGGCGCGGACCGCGGCGCGTGTGAGGCCGGCGCCGATGAGGAAGAGCGTGGCGGACATGACGTGCTTGGCGAGATCGCTCACCAGGTGACCGGCAGGCCGAAGCGCCGGCACGAACGTGACTACCGCGGCGGCGGCGAGAAAGCCCGCGATGAACCACGGCTTCGCGGTCGTCGATGGCGCGGAAGCGCCGCTGCCATCGCGTGGCGCGCGTCGTGCGACCATCGCGCCGATGGCGATGGTGAGCGGCACGATCCAGAGCGCGCGCGCGAGCTTCACCGTCGTCGCGACCTCGAGCGCGCGGGGACCGTAGGCCATCGACGCGCCGACCACCGAGCTCGTGTCGTGGATGGCGAGCGCCGACCAGAGCCCGAAGTGATCCTGATCGAGCCCGACGGCGTGGCCGACCAGTGGAAACACGAAGAGCGCGATGCCGTTGAGGAGGAACACCGTCGCGAGCGCGACCGTGACCTCGTGCTCCTTGGGACGGAGCGCTGGCGAGACCGCGGCGATGGCGCTTCCACCGCAGATCGCGGTGCCGACGGTGATGAGCAGCCCGATGTTCGAGTCGACGCGCAGGACTCGCGTGAGCAGCGCGCCGAGGAGCAGGCACGCCCCGATGCTCACCACCGTGTAGCCGACGCCGCTGGCGCCGGCGCGCGCCACGACGCGGAGGTCCATCCCGGCGCCCAGGCCGATGACCGACAGCGCCAGCAGCTCGTGCGACACCTTGCGCGTCGCGCCCGCGAACGGGTTTCCGGCCGTCAGCCCGATCAGGGCTCCGGCGAGCAGAGCCACGCCGGCCGAGACGAACGGGAGCAGCGCGAGCACGGCGCCGACGGGGATGAGCACGTGCGCCGGACCGAGGCGGCGGGGCGCGGCGCGAAGCGCGTGGACCGCCGCGGGTTCGAGGTCTTGCATGGACAGAGGTGTAACTCCGAACCATCGGCTGCGGTAATCGCAAGACCTGATGTGCCATCCGTTATGCTGATGGTTAGCCCCCCATGACCCTCGATCCCGCGCTCCTTCCCACGTTCCTCGCCGTGACCGACAGCGGTCGCATCTCGGCCGCCGCCAAGCAGCTCGGGCTCTCGCAGCCGGCGGTCACGGCGCAGGTTCGACGGCTCGAAGACGCGATGGGCGCTCCGCTCTTCGTGCGGTCGGTCCGGGGCGTCGTCCCGACCGCGGCCGGCGAGCAGCTGGCCGGCTACGCGCGGTCGATCCAGCGGCTCCTCTCCGAGGCGACGACCGCGGTGACCGCACGGAGGGAGCCGCTCGAGGCGCTCGTCCTGACCGCGAGCACCACCATCGCGGATCACGTGCTGCCGGAAGTGCTGGCAGGCTTTCGCGTCGCGCACCCGGGGATAGGGCTGCGTCTCGAGGTCGGAAACACCGAGGCCGTGCTCGCGTCGGTGACGAGCGGTCGCGTCCCGCTCGGCCTCGTCGAGGGCCACGCGCGAGCGG
>JAYTZB010000278.1:0-2649 GCA_043742085.1 Polyangiaceae bacterium | reverse complement strand
CTTCTTCACGTACGTCGTGTCGGCGCAGGCCCAGGCCCCGTGGGGCATCATGGTCGACGCCGAGGATCCGCTCACCGGTGAGAAGGTCGCCGGCAGCGTCAACCAGTGGGGATCCACGCTCGATCGCGCGGCCGCGCAGCTCGTCGATCTCGTCGAGCTGATCAACGGCGTGACCCCCCCCGATGGCTTCATCGCCGGCAAGGACGTCTCCGACTGGGTCGCCGCCAACCAGGCCAACGGGACCGCTGCGAAGCCCGCGCCCATGAGCGCCGCCGAGCTGGGCGGCCGCATGTCCGCGTTCGATCCGAAGGCCATGACGCCGTTCGCGACCGGCATCCCGAAGGCCGCGTCGCACGCGGGACCCAAGGCCTCGCAGTTCCGCGCGCGCATGAAGGACCTCGAGACCGCCGGCAAGCTCGGCCCCGGCAACACGGCGATCACCAACCGGTTGCACAAGCTGCGCGGCACCGATCTCGAGGCAAAGATGGTGACCCCCGAGGTCGCTCAGTTTGCCGGCTTCGACCCGTCGCAGGCGGTCAGCAAGACCGGGCTCGACCTCGCTTCTCCGCTCGCGCGCATGAACCCGCTCATGCGCCGGTCGCTCGACCGCCGCGCTCTCATGGGTCGCGCGAAGCGTCACTCGTGCCGTACCGAGGCGCCCGACGGCGATCATCTCGTGGGCCTCGCGCGGAAGGCGCAAGCGCTCTTCGGCACTGTCGATCCCAAGAATGCCGCCGCGGTGAAGGACCATCGCGACAAGATCTACGACTGGGCGCGCAAGGAATACGCGGTCGGCGTGTTCTCCCACGAGTTCGGTCACTCGGCCGGCCTCCGTCACAACTTCGCCGGCACGTTCGACTCGCTCAACTACGACACGCGCTACTGGCAGCTCCGCACCAAGAACGGCGCGGTCACCAAGGCATGCGCCGCGGGTAACCAGGACGGCGCGGCGTGCATCGGTCCGCGCTACGTCGATCCCATCACCGACGAGGAGGTGAACGGCGGCATCAACGGCTTCGCGACCTCCAGCGTCATGGACTACCCGGGCGACCAGGCGCTCGACATGTACCTGATCGGCAAGTACGACCGCGCCGCGCTGCGCATGGGCTACGGCGGCGTCGTCGACGTCTGGAATACGCCGGGCATGTCCGTCACGGGGAGCGGCGACGGTAAGCAGAAGGCGTATCAGGCGCTCGGCCTCACCGACCCTCCGGGCCTCTTCGGCGTGCGCTCGTTCCCGGATGCCGGCGCGACGACGTCGACGTTCATGCATTACACGCAGTACGCGGCGCGCTTCGGTCTCGTCGACGGATGTCACGACGATGCGAACGCCACGACGCTCGGCAAGACGTGCGCGGGCCCCGCGCTCGACGTCGTCGACTATCGCGACATGGCGGACTTCGCGCCCGTGCCCGACTACGCGTCGTTCGCGACGACGTCGAGCACCGTCGACCCGCAGGGCCGCGTGCGCCGCGGCTACATGTTCTCGTCCGACGAGTTCGCGGACACCGGCAACGTTCCGTCCTTCCGCTACGACGCTGGCGCCGATCCGTACGAGCAGGTTCGCTTCCTCGAGGCCGCCTACGAGAACCGCTACATCCTCGACGCCTTCCGTCGCGGCCGTACGCAGTTCAACTCGGGGAGCGTCGTCAATCGCATCCAGAGCCACTACCTCGACACCATCCAGCTCCTCGCCAAGACGTTCGGCTTCGCGATGGTGCTCGAGGTCGATGATCCGTCGAAGCCGACTCCCGCGCTCCTCGTCGACGGCAACTACGGCCCGCTCGCGATGGGCACGAGCGTGGCGTTCGATCTCTTCACGCGCATGCTGACCCGCCCCGAGCCCGGCGCCTACTGCTCGACCGGCAGCGACAAGTGTCCCGGCACGCAGCCCTACGGACTGCTCGATTTCATCTACGTGGCCGACGCCAACCCGCTCCCGTCGATGACGCCCTACGACTTCCAGTTGCCGCTCGGGAAGGGCCGCTACATCCACAACGACTTCGATTACGGCCAGGGCTACTGGTGGAGCGACTACCAGAAGCAGGTCGGGTCGTTCTACGACAAGACGTGGGCGGTCTATTACCTGTCGGAGTCGTTCGACTCGTTCGTGTCGAACTCGAAGGAAGACTTCATCGACGGCCGCTACAAGAACATCAACTTCGCGACCGTCTATCCCGATCAGGTCCGGCGGCTCTTCGCCGGTCTGCTCACGGGCGACATCGAGTCGTTCGCGCCCTGGGCTGAGCCCGCCGCGGGCGCCGCCGGCGTGATCCCGAACGCGGGCGTCACGTACCCGGACTGGCACGGCGTCGCCGGTCTCGGCACCCGACCTACCGGCGCGAAGCTCGTCGATCCCGCCTTCGGCTTCAACGAGCAGCTCTACGCGATGGTCTGGGGAACGATGTTCTTCCCGACCGGGTTCTCGCGGACGTTCATCGACGACGCTCGAATCACGGCGCTGCCCACCGAGCAGCCGTCCTGGACCGCCGCCGAGACGTACACGTTCATCGATCCCGCCACGAGCATCACGTATCGCGCGCGTACGACCGGCACCGAGAAGCTGTTCGGTGTCGATCGCCAGAAGAGCATCGGCGCGCGCATGCTCGAGTGGGCGAACAACCTCGAGTTCGACGCGTACATCTGCGC
>JAYTZB010000277.1:0-2030 GCA_043742085.1 Polyangiaceae bacterium | reverse complement strand
ACGATGGACAAGGCGTTCCTCAACGCCTACGTCCAGCTCCTCATCAAGACCTGCCATCGCCGCGGCGTGCACGCGATGGGCGGCATGGCCGCGCAGATCCCCATCAAGGACGACGCTGCCAAGAACGAGGAGGCGCTCGCGAAGGTGCGCGCCGACAAGCTCCGCGAGGTGACCAACGGTCACGACGGCACATGGGTGGCGCATCCCGGCCTCGTGCCCCTCGCGCGCGAGGTGTTCAGCGCCATGAAGGGCCCCAACCAGCTCGACGTGATGCGTGACGACGTGACGGTCGGAAAAGACGACCTCCTGGAAGTGACGCCGGGCACGCGCTCCGAAGCCGGGCTCCGTCACAACGTGCGCGTGGGCATCCAGTACATCGAGTCGTGGCTGCGCGGCGTGGGCTGCGTGCCCATCTACAACCTGATGGAGGACGCTGCGACCGCGGAGATCTCGCGCGCGCAGGTCTGGCAGTGGATCAAGCACCAGGCGAAGCTCGACGACGGGTCCACGGTCTCGCCGGAGCGCTTCTGCGCCGTCGTCGCGGAGGAGATGGACCGCATCCGAACCGAGATCGGCGACGCGCGCTTCGCCCCGGGCGGATCCAGCAAGTTTTCCGAGGCCCGCGAGCTGTTCGAGCGCCTCTCTCTCGCTCCTCGCTTCGAGGAGTTCCTTACCCTACCGGCCTACGAGCTGGTCACCGCCACCGCCAAGAAGGACCCGTCATGAGCGCAGCACGCGTCGCCGATTCCCTGGACACCTCCTTGCTTCATGCGAAGCGCTTCGACGGCATCGTCCGTCCTTACTCCAAGGCCGACGTCGAGAAGCTCCGTGGCTCGTTCAAGATCGAGCACACCATCGCGACGCTCGGCGCCAAGCGCCTCTGGGAGATGCTCCACACCGAGGACTACGTGCACGCGCTCGGCGCGCTCACCGGCAACATGGCGGTGCAGCAGGTCCGCGCCGGCCTGAAGGCCGTCTACCTCTCGGGCTGGCAGGTCGCGGCGGACGCGAACACCGCGGGGCACATGTACCCGGACCAGAGCCTCTACCCGGCCGACAGCGTCCCGCACGTCGTGAAGCGCATCAACCAGGCGCTCGTCCGCGCCGATCAGATCGAGCACGCCGAGGGCAAGCGTGAGCGCTACTGGCTCGCGCCGATCATGGCCGACGCCGAGGCCGGCTTCGGCGGCCCGCTCAACGCGTACGAGCTGATGAAGGCGATGATCGAGGCCGGCGCCGCGGGCGTCCACTTCGAGGACCAGCTCGCGAGCGAGAAGAAGTGCGGCCACATGGGCGGCAAGGTCCTCGTCCCCACCAGCCAGTTCATCCGCACCCTCACCGCAGCCCGCCTCGCCGCCGACGTGCTCGACGTGCCGACCATCCTGGTCGCACGCACGGATGCCGACAGCGCGAAGCTCCTCACCAGCGACATCGACGAGCGCGATCGCCCGTTCATCGAGGGGGGCGCCGGGGGTAGCAGCGAGCGCACGCCGGAGGGGTTCTTCAAGATCAAGAGTGGCGTCGAGACCGCCATCGCGCGTGGCCTCTCCTACGCGCCGTACGCGGACCTCGTGTGGTGCGAGACCTCGACGCCCGACCTCGAGCAGGCGAAGAAGTTCTCGGAGGGGATCCGCAAGGAATTCCCGAACAAGATGCTCGCGTACAACTGCTCGCCGTCGTTCAACTGGAAGAAGAACCTCGACGACGCGACCATCGCCAAGTTCCAGCGCGAACTCGGCGCCATGGGCTACAAGTTCCAGTTCATCACGCTGGCCGGCTTCCACAGCCTGAACTACTCGATGTTCAACCTGGCTTACGGGTATGCGCGTAACAACATGAGCGCCTTCGTCGAACTGCAGGAAGCCGAGTTCGCCGCTGCCGAGCGCGGCTTCACCGCTGTGAAGCACCAGCGCGAAGTCGGCACCGGTTATTTCGACGCCGTGACCACCACCATCGAAGCCCTGGCCTCGACCGGCGCGCTGAAAGGCTCGACCGAAGACGAACAGTTCTTCGACCAGAAGCACGGCTGA
>JAYTZB010000276.1:0-2153 GCA_043742085.1 Polyangiaceae bacterium | reverse complement strand
AGGGCGCTACGCGAACAATCGCCTCTCCGCCACGCTGCGCTCGAGCGAGGTCTACGACGTGCGCTCGTTCGCCGAGTACTTCGGTTCGCGCTCCAACATGGACGCGTGGAACGATTTTCCGGAGACGCTCCGCACCGGCAAGAACGCGTTCGAGCGCGTTCACGGCAAGAGCATCTGGGACTGGTTCGACGAGCATCCCCACGAGCGACAGACGTTCGCCGACAGCATGATGGCCATGACGCTGGTCGACGCGCCCGGCATCGCGACCACGTACCCGTTCGCCGAGATCCACCGGCTGTGCGACGTGGGCGGAGGGCGCGGCACGCTGCTCAGCGAGATCCTCGTTCGCCATCCGCACCTCCGCGCAACCCTGTGCGACAACGCCGGCGTCCTCGATGCGGCGCGCGAGCTCCTCACGAAGCGCGGCGTGATCCAGCGGGTCGACCTCGTCGCGGGCAGCTTCTTCGACGGCGTGCCGAGGGGCAGCGACGCGTACGTGATGAAGCACATCCTCCACGACTGGGATGACGAGCGCTGCATCGCCATCATGAAGAACTGTCGCTCGGTGATGGAGAGGGGCAATCGCTTGCTCATCGTCGAGTCGCTCGTCGAGGACGACACCGACGACTATGGCCCGCTCGCCGATCTCCACATGATGATCGTGTGCTGCGACGGGCGCGAGCGCGGACGCGCCGACTTCCAGAAGCTCTTCGAGGCGGCAGGCTTCACGCTGGGACGCATCCTCGAGACGCCGACACCGGTGGCGATCCTCGAGGGCATCGCCATCTGAGCGCTGCGGACCGCGCGGCGCTTCAGGGGAGGGCGTCGTTGCCGGCGCCACACACGAGCACGCAGGGGTTCTTCGCGCCGGCGAGGTCGACCTTGTTCGTGAGGAACGCGGCGAGCGCGGCGGCGCCGGACAGCTCGGCGCCGATGCCGACCTCGTCGAGGAGAAAGCGAGCCGCGGCGCGCATCTCGTCGTCGGAGACGAGCACGATGGAGTCGACGGTCTCGCGGATGATGGCGAGGTTGAGGGCATCGGATCGTCGCGGCGCGAGCGTGCCGGCGGCGGTGCGGATCTCGGCGAGCTCGATGACGGCATTCGCGCGCAGGCTCTCGGACAGCGTCGGCGCGCCGACCGGCTCGACGCCGATCACGCGCAGGCCGGGTCGAACGAGCTTCGCCGCAGCGGCCACTCCCGAGACGAGACCGCCGCCGCCGATGGCGACCACGAACAGGTCGACCTCCGGCGCTTGCTCGAGGATCTCGAGGGCGATGGTGGCCTGACCGCAGACCACGGCGGCGTCGGCGAACGGATGCACGTAGGTGAGCCCGTCGCGCTCGGCATGCGCGACGGCGGCGGCGTGGGCGTCGTCCCATACGTCGCCCTCGCGGACGACGTGCGCGCCCCAGCCCTCGATGCGCGCGGCCTTCGCGGGCGCCGTGCGGTGCGGGAGGTACACCGTCGTCGGCACGCCGACGACGCGTCCGGCGTAGGCGACAGCGAGGCCGTGATTGCCACCCGAAGCGGTCACGAGGCCGCGCTGCGCGACACCGAGCGGCAGCGACAGCACCTTGTTCATGGCGCCGCGTGCCTTGAAGGAGCCGCTCACCTGGAGCGACTCGAGCTTGAGCAGCACGTCGCGCGGAAGGCGGGAGGCAGAGACGGGGACGTCGGCGATACCGCGAGCAACGTCGCCTCTGCCCGGCGGCACGGTGCCCGAGCGAAGGCGCGCCATGGGCGTGCCCACGACGTGACCGGCGATCCGCGTGCGCGCCGCGCGCATCGCTTCGAGGTCGATTCCGGGAGGGAGGGCAGGGGGCACGGCGGGATTCTAGGCCGGAAGCGGGCCCCGGTGGCGTTCATCAAAGTAGACATCAGAACGCGGCTAAGGGCGCGGTATGCGCCATGGGCGCTGAAATCGCCAGTCTGGACGTTCTTGTAAAACGAACATACGTTCAATATAACGAACACCGCGACTACCTCCCGTTCGCTCTCCGGTTCGGCCCTGACCTCGCTCGCGGGCGCCTCGCTCCGCCGTCCGGCGCCGGCCGTCCGCGCGGTGACGCCGTCCTGGCTCGAGGCGCGTCTGACGAGCTCGGACCTGCGCATCCTCGACGTGCGCGCCGATGGGCAGCGCGCTCCGTCGCGG
>JAYTZB010000275.1:0-2495 GCA_043742085.1 Polyangiaceae bacterium | reverse complement strand
GAGCGAAACGGAGATGCCGAGCGCGGCGAGGATCATCAGCCAAGCGACCGCCGGCATCACGTAGCGCTCGTTCTGCCAGCGCACCTGACCGTTGAGCGCGACGATGACCACCCACGCGATGACCTGCGCCCACAGCACCATCGCGATGCGACGCGTGCGTGCGAAGGCGAGGGGAAGCGCGGCGAGCGCCAGCGGCACCACGCCGGCCCACCACGCCGTGCGCGCGAGGTAGACGAGCGGATTCGAAGGGGACCACGACGACGGGACGAGCTCGCTCATGTGCTCGCCCTCGATGTGCGCGAAGTGGTAGTCGAGGTTGCGAAGCGCCGCGTACTTCACGTTGCCGACGTAGTCGTCGAGCTTGTCGGCGGCGGTCATGTACGGGTTGTTCAACGCGAGCTTCACGATCGCGCCGTTCGCCGACCACTCGCCGGTGAGCGCCTTGTTGGCGATGGCCTGCAGCGTGAGCAGCACCACCGCGGGCATTCCGACCCGGAAAAGTAGGCCGATCACGTGCATGCGCCCGGCGCGACGATGCGCGAGCGCAGCGGCGATACCGAAGATGCCGATGGTCGCCGACGCCTCCGGCCGCGTCGTGACCAGCAGCGCGCCGGCGAGACCGAGCCACCACGCGTGCGCGCTCGATGCGTCGTCGCCGCCGAGGTTGCGGGCGTCGGACTCGAGGCGAAGCCACGCGACGAGCGCGAGCGCCCAGGTCGCGAGGAAGAACGACACCTCCATGCCGCTCCAGAGCGACCAGTCGAGCGCACCGATGCCGAGGAACACCGGCGGCAGCAGATACGAGGAGAGGCGCCCCCAGTCGTCGCGCCGATCCTCGACGAAGAGACGACGCGCGGCGATGAGCACGGCGAACACGCTGACCGCAGCGATGACGGCCGCCCACTGCATCAGCGCGCGTCCCGTGAAGCCCAGCAGCCAGCCGAGCGCGAGCACGAACGGGTAGGTGAGGCTGGTGTTACCCGACGAGTAGCCATTGCCGACGGTCCACTCGAAGGGATGGCCCAGCGCCGTGGCGCGGGCGTAGTCGAAGTGGATGAAGACGTCGTCGAGCGGCGCGCTCCACTCGCCGCCCGTCTGCTTCAGCATGTAGCCGTAGAACGACCGCGCCGAGCCCAGTGTCGCGAGCGCCGACCACACGACGTACAGCACAGGATCGATCCCGCGCAGCGAACGGAGCGAACGGAGCGAACGGGACAGGACGGCGGCGTTGCGAAACAACACAATGAGGGGTCCGCGCGAAGCACGGCGTGAGGACGCACTGCGGCTCTCGACGACCGCAGCTTCTAGCACGCCGCGGCCCGGATCCGAGCGCCCTGCTGCACAGACCCTGTGGTAGGGTCCCCCGCTCACGCCGCCATGAATCGCGCACGTTGCATCATGTCGTGCATTGCGGCGACGGCCCTCGTCGGGGCCTCGCTCACGTTCGGTGGCGTCGCGTATGCGCAGCCGGGTGGCTCGCTGGCGAAGCCCGCCGAAGAAGCCGCCCCCGCGCCGCCTCCGCCGGCGCCTCCCAGCATCACGATCCCCGTCGTGAAGAAGGACGAAGGTGCGGCGTACCCGACGCAGGCCATCACCGACAAGGTGAAGGGCCCCGTCACCATCGACCTCGTGCTGACGCTCGACGCGACCGGCGCGGTCACCGACGTCGTCGTGGAGAACCCCGCGGGCCACGGCTTCGACGAGGCCGCGACCGAGGCGGCCAAGAAGCTCGAGTACGAGCCCGCGCGTCGCAACGGAACGCCGGTGGGCGCGAAGATCCGCCACAAGTACGTCTTCAATCCGCCGCCGTCGCGGCTGATCGGTCGCGTGCTCACCGAGCGCGGCACGAAGCAAGTGCCGCTTGCCGGCGCGACCATCGTAGTCACCGCCGCGGACGGCACGTCGCTCCGTGCGACCGCGAGCGAGCAAGGCACGTTCGCCGTCGACGAGCTGCCGGCCGGCTCGTATCACGTGACGATCGGCGCCGAGGGCTTCGTCGAACAGTCGTACGACGAGTCGTTCGACCCCGGTCAGGAGGCGAAGGTCGACGTCCGCCTCGCACGCGTCGTCGTCGTGCAGCCCGAGAGCAACAAGGGCGAGGCGGTCGACGAGGTCGACGTCAAGGGCCAGCGCCCGCCGCGCGAGGTCACGAAGCGCACGCTCGAGCAGCGCGAGCTCTCGCGCATCCCCGGCACCAACGGCGACGCCTTGCGCGCCATCCAGAACCTTCCCGGCGTTGCGCGGCCGCCTGCCATCGCGGGCCTCCTCATCGTTCGCGGCGCGTCGCCGAACGAGACCAACGTCTACGTCGACGGCACGCTGGTGCCGATCGTCTACCACTTTGGCGGGCTCTCCAGCGTGATCCCCACCGAGATGCTGGAGAAGATCGACTTCTATCCCGGCAACTTCAGCTCCTATTACGGGCGCGTGACCGGCGCGATCGTCGACGTCGGCGTGAAGAACCCCACCGTCCGCAAGGACAAGCGGATCCACGG
>JAYTZB010000274.1:0-3287 GCA_043742085.1 Polyangiaceae bacterium | reverse complement strand
CAGTCACGCGTCGCGGGCTTCTCCACGTCGAGCTTCTTCTCGACGGACGCACGGCTGATGTTCTTCTCGCACAAGTTCGCGAACTGCGCGACGCACCCGCCCGACGCCGACAGCGCGCAGAGGGCGTGCCTCGCCGCGTTCAAGAACGCAGACGAGTACGCGCGCTGCGCGAGCGCCGACGTCGGCGCGATCATCCCGCCGGGCCAGCCGCCGGAGTCAATCTTCGGCGAACGCCACCGCTGACCGCCGCTCGAGCTGAAGCCATTTCGCCCTCACTGCGCAGGGCGGGCAGTCCGGGTGCCGAGAACGACCAGCGGGACCGCAATTGCATTCACGGCCACCACCGTGAGCCAGATGGCTCCGGGCCAGCGTTTCTGCACGATGAAGTAGAAGGTCGAGAACGCTAGCGGCGCGACGATGGACGCCAAGCTGACGACCGACGCCAGCAACCCCTGGAACTGCCCTTGGCGGGCTGGGTCCACCTGCCGGGTCGCACGCGACTGAAGGGCCGGTGTGCCGATGCCTCCCAGAGCGAAGACAGGCATGGCGGCGAAGACGGTGAATCCTCGACTGGCAAAGGCCATGGCGACGAGACCGATGCTGCCGCATGCAAGTCCGACGAGTACGGCGCCCCGTTCGCCGAGCAGCTTGGTCGCCGGGCCTGGCACAAGTGCCTGCACGAGCGTCTGGCAGACACCGAACGTGCCCAGCGAAAGGCCGATCCAGCGGCCATTCCAGTGAAACGCGTCGGAGCCCCACAGTGCCCAGCAGGTGCCGTAGGCCTCGCCGCTGCCGCTCAAGATGAAGAACACGAGGATGATCGGCAGGAGCGCCTTCATGGAGAAGGCCCAACGCAGCGGTCGAAGCGGATTGAGCGCAGCCAGATCGATCTTCTCGAGGGACGGTGGGCGGGACTCCGGCAGGAGGAACAAGGCAAGGAGGAGATTGCAGCCGTTCAGCACGGCGGCGGCGATGAAAGGAAGACGCAGGCCGTAGTCGCCGAGCACTCCGCCGAGGACCGGCCCGATGATGAAGCCCATGCCGAACATTGCGCTCGATAGGCCGAAGCGGCGGGCTCGCTCGTCCTCGGGCGAGATGTCCGTGATGTAAGCCGTCGCCACCGAGACATTGGCGCTCGTCAGGCCCGCAACAGCGCGGCCGACCATCAGCATCCAGAGCTGCGGTGCGAACGCCATGACGACGTAATCGAGCGCCGCACCCGCGAGGGAGACGAGCAGCACGGGGCGTCTGCCGACGCTGTCGCTCAACGCGCCGAGCACCGGCGCGAAGACGAACTGCATCACTGCATAGAGCGCGGTCATGACACCGATGTACGGCGCGACATTCTTGGTGTGCGTCACCTCCTCGAGGAGGCGCGGCAGGATGGGGAAGATGACACCTATGCCCACGGCATCGAGGCCGATCGCGGCGAAGATGACGAGCAGGGGTCGGTTCATGTGACCGAAACATTCAGCTTGGAATCCACTCGCCGATCATGGTTCCACGGTCCGGAAGCGTCCAAGACATTGTTCAGGCGTACATTGAGACCTGTTGGGCATCGGTGCTATTCTGGTCCGCAGAGCTAACGAATGGAGCTTCGTCACCTGCGCTACTTCGTTGCGGTCGCCGATGAAGAGAATTTTCACCGCGCAGCCGAAAAACTCCACGTCTCCCAGTCGCCGCTCAGCCGCCAGATGCAGCAGCTGGAGGACGAGATCGGCGTCGACCTTTTCGAGCCGTCGGGACGCGGCGTGAAGCTCACGGGGCCCGGACGCATGTTCCTGGAAAGGGCGAAGGCGATTCTGTCGGCGGCGGATGCGGCCGTAGAAGAGGCGCGCGAGGCGAGAGACGGGAGGATCGGGACGATCACGATCGGCTTCGAGCCAGGCTCGGCATTTCTAGGATCGCTTTCGACGATCGTCGCCCTCCTTCGAAAGCGGCAGCCACGCGTGGGCGTGAAGCTCCTGTCGATGACCAGCACCGAACAGCAAGAGGCGCTGCAGGCCGGTGAGATCGCGCTCGCCTATGGCAACTACGCGCCGGAAGATGCGTCGATCCGGAGCGTCGTACTGTCGAGAACGCGGATAGGCATCCTGCTGCCGAGAGACCATCGCCTCGCGAGGAAGAAACAGCTCGAAGTCAGTGACCTATCAGACGAAACGATGCTGATGGATCCGCGCAAGGGACACCCGCGATTGCACGACGACATCATCGCGGCGGTGCGCGCACACGGCGTGGTGCTGCGCATGGCGCCCGAGATTGTCGACCCAGAGGCTCTCTGGACTCTCGTTTCGAGCGGGCTGGGATTGTCGTTCGCAGCGGAGAAGCCGGCCGGTTTGTTCCTCCAGCTCGGGTCTGCAGTATGGAGGCCCCTGAGCGACCTTGGCGTCGAGCTGCGCGACATCGTGATGTGGCGACTCGACGCCGAACGGTCACCTCTGCTGCGTCCCTTGATCGAAGTTGTGAAGGAGGTACGCGCACGGCTGAAGCGCACCGGGCCGGCACGGAAGCGGCGGGGGGCAACTCCGACGACCGAGGCGCGACCACTGCGGTGACGCGCCGGACGGGCCGATCCTACCGTCCACTGCGAGCGCGCGGCGGCACCGGGGCGACGCCAGTCAGAGCGAGCAGGCGGCCTTCGCGTCAATCTTGGCGCGGAGGGCCTCGACGATGCACTGCTTCTTGGCGCAGACGCTCCGCGGGAGCTCGCCGCCCATGGTGCGCACGAGGTTCTTGAGCGCGGGGAGATCGGCCTTCGCGAACGAGCAGACCATGTCGGTGCGCGCGTGCTCGGAGAACACGTACGGCTTTCCGGCGACGCCGCCCTCGTAGAACTGGTCGGGCGGGAGGTCGGCGCCGTTGGGCATCTCGGTAGCGACCCAGGAGCCGAACATCACGACGTTCGCTTCTCCGTGCACCTTGCCGGGACGCGTGAGACCGACGTCGGTGGCGTAGTCGACGTCGATGTACTTGCCGTCGAGCGTGTCGTAGTCGGCGATGACGGTGACCTTCGCTGCCGTGGGGTCCGGGTACGACTGGTTCGCGCCGTAGACCTTGCGCATGCTGATGCCGAGGACGTGCGCGAGCTCGGTGACGTTCTCGCCGAGCATGCGGTTGCATCCCGAGGAGACGCTGCCGCGGCGCAGGTACCAGACGCTCATGTCGCCGGGCGCCTTGTTGTCCTGCGACGTGATCGGTCCGTGGAACGCGATGCCGTTGTTGTAGCCGAGGAACGGGAAGCCGCCCCACGGGACGAAGTGGCTGCCGGCGGAGACCGTGAACGCGAG
>JAYTZB010000273.1:0-3287 GCA_043742085.1 Polyangiaceae bacterium | reverse complement strand
TCGCGCGGACGCACCCGCGTGTCGACATCACCATCGTGCTCGAGGCGTTGAAGCGAACGCTGGAGGCGCTCGCCGCGGACGAGATCGACCTCGCGATCGTGACCGAGCCGCCGAAGGACGCGAGCTTGACGGTCTCCGTGATCGTGACGAGTGAGCTCGTCGCGCTGGCGAGCCCGCAGCATCCGGTGCTCGCACGGGGCGGCGCCAAGCGCGGGACGCTCAAGTGGCGCGATCTCCGCGGCGCGACCGTGCTGGTGCACGACATCACGAAGGAAGCGCAGGCGCTCCTCGAGAGCGCCGTCCGCGAGTCTTGGCAGCACGAGAGCGGAGAGCGGCTCGCGAGCCCGGTCGACCTCCGACGTATCCCGCTCACCGAGGCGCTCATCGAGCTCGCGCGCGCGAAGAGCGGCATCTTCGTCGCCGACCGCTGCATGATCGAAGCGCAGCTCGGCGGCGGCAACGGTCTGGTCGCGCTCCCCTTCTCACCGCGAGCCGAGCGCACGTTCTACGCCGTATGGCGCAAGAAGAACCCGCGAGCGCTGCCCATGAACGAGCTCGTGGGCATCATTCGCACGCAGAGCGAGAGCAGCGTGAAGCGCGCATCTGCCGACAGAGACCGAGGCGCATCTCGTCGGCGATGAACCGCACCCACGACACGCTCGTTCCTCCTTCGAGAGCGAGCTCGCAGGCTCCGGAGGTTCGTCTCGGGCTCACGCCACCATCTTCGCCCAATACGGCGCGAGGTCGAGCTCCACGTCGAGGCGCTTCAAGAGCTGGAAGAGGCCGCCTAGCTTGCGGTGAAGGAAGGTGAGCCGGCGCGGCGGGGGCGAGTAGGCGAGGCTCTTGACGAACCTGGTCACGATGTCACGCGAGCGCGCGGCGTAGTCGGCGTCCCGGAACGCGAAGGGTTGGCGCGTCTCGTCGAATGGCTCAGCGGAGCAGACGATCATGTCGGCGAAGAGCTCGCGCGCCGCGCGTTCCTCGCGCGCGTCGATGAGCTCGAAGTCGATTCCCTCGTCGATGATGCGCGTGCGGTCGCCGCTCGCCGCTGCGCGCAGGATGTTGACGTACCTCGCCCGGAACGCCTCGTCGTATTCGATGGTGGCGCCGAAATCGAGGAGCGTGATCCTCCCCCGGTCGCCCACCAAGAAGTTCGCGAAGTTCGGATCGGTCTGCACGATCCCCCAGCGGAAGAACTCGAGGCAGTAGAGATCGAGCATCGCCTTGCCGATCGCGGCGCGCTCGGCGCGCGCTGGTTCGCCCATGAGCCAGGTGCCGAGCGGAACGCCCTCCTCCCACGACATCGTGAGCACGCGCTGCGTCGACAGATCAGGCACGCTGCGTGGGACGACGAAGCGTGAGTCGTCCGCGAGGAGCATGCCGAAGCGCTCGAGGTAGCTCCGTTCACGCAGGTAGTCGGCCTCGAAGTGGAGGATGTCGCGCAGCTCCGCGAAGAGGCCAGCCAGGTCGATCTCGCTGCGGCCGAGCGTGAGCGCGCCGGCGCCGAGCTTCTCGAGCATGCCGATGTCGCTGTCGATGCTCTCGGCGATGCCTGGATACTGGACCTTCACCGCGACCGGCGCGTCATCGACGCGTGCGCGGTGCACTTGTCCGATGCTCGCCGATGCGGCGGGCGCGGGATCGAGCCCGACGAGGCGCGCCAGCCGCTCCTCGCCGAGCTCGGCGAGGAGCACGCCTCGGACGATGGCGAAGTCCACCGGCTCGGCCTGGCCCTGTAGCTTGCCGAGGATCTCGATCGCCTCGGGCGGGAGAATGTCGCTCGCGTCGATCGAGAGGAGCTGCCCGGCCTTCATGAGCGCGCCCTTCAATCGGCCGAGGCTCTCGACCATGAGCTTGGCCTGCTCGATGCGCGCCCGAAGCTCCGAGCCTGCGCCTTTCTCGCTCGAGGAGAGGCGCGACCGAACCTGGTGGCGCAGCTCTTGACCGGCCATCCCAGTGGCGAGCGCGAGCACGCTCTTGCCGCGCGCGAAGATTCCTGTGGGGAGGACACCTGGCCGTTTCACGAGGGGAACAGGCATAGGGTCGATCGAGCGCAGTTCAAGCTCCGAGCGAACGGACGCGAGCCGCGTGGAGCGTTCGTCGAGAACGTGACCGGCGCTGCGCTGCGCCTCGATGCCCCGCCCGCGCGCGATCCAGTGGTCAGAGCAGCTCGATCACGACGTTGTCGACCTCCAGGTTGACCGCCGCGCTGCCCTGGAACACGCCTGCGCCGGCTTCCGCGAGGGTATCACGCCTCCGCCTCTACTCCGACGACACGCCGGGACTATGCTTGCTTGCATGCGCTGGCTCATCCGTCTCCTTCTCAGCGGCGCGATGGCGTGCTCGTCGTCCTCGCCCGACCCCCTGGCGTCGCGCGCCGTTGCTGGAGACGGTGGCAGTGGCGGCGCCGCCGACGCTGCTGCCGATGCAGGCGCGATCGCCGTCACGGAGGCAGGGACGCTCGACGCCTCGGCGCCCGACGCCGCGGCGGCCACCGGTTGCGCCGGCAAGACCTACAAGGTCTGCGAGGACTTCGAGTCCTCGCCAGTCGGCGCGACGCCGGTGGGGTGGACGGTGCTGAATGGCTACGGCAGCAATCCGCCGAAGTCGCTGGTGTCGTCGAACGCCGCGCACGGCGGCGCGCACTCGCTCGAGACCAGCTCGAGCGTCGCGGGCGCGAGCCGCGTGCAGAAGGCGCTCACCGGCATTGGTGCCACCGCCGGCACGCACTGGGGGCGCGTCTTCTTCAAGGTGCAATCTCCTGCGCCGCAGCTCGCGAGCCAAGGTCCCCATGCGACCTTCGTCGCGCTGCAAGGCAACCTGAGGGCCGGTGAGCTGCGCGTGGTCGACACGCAACAGGCGACGAGCGGCAAGATCCAGCTCCTCGCCAACACGCCCGACGACCAGTGCTGCACCGGCACCGACTTCACGTACACGCTCTACGACGGCGCCTGGCACTGCGCGGAGTGGAACGTCGACTCCACGAAGCAGAGCTACCGGTTCTTCCTCGACGCCGCGGAGATCACGGCGCTCGCCTTCGACTACGGCGCCGGGTCGACCAAGGCCAACATGCCTGCCGCCTTCACTGCCGTCGGTCTCGGAACCATCTTCTACACGGCGACGCTGCCGAGCCCGCTCGTGACATGGTTCGACGATCTCGCCATCGACGACCTGCAGGTCGGGTGCAAGTGACCCCTCGCGCAGCGCCGTGGTGGATGCTCGCTGCCGCCTGCCTTTGCGTGGCGTGCGGTTCGAGCTCGTCGGGTCAAGCGCCGGCGAGCGACGCG
>JAYTZB010000272.1:0-2907 GCA_043742085.1 Polyangiaceae bacterium | reverse complement strand
GCGCGAGGGCACGGCGCCGCTCGCGCCGGACGTCCCGTTCCTCTCGGTCTATTCGCGCTCGGACGGTATCGTCGACTGGCGCGCGTGCCTCGATCCCGCGGCGCGCCACGTCGAGGTCGACTCGAGCCACTGCGGGATGGCGTTCAACGTCGAGGTGCTTCGCGCCATCGGCGCCGAGCTCGCCCGCTCGTAGAGCTCCGGTGTCGGTACACGTCGGGTGCACTTGAAGTGACCTCCGCACCGCGTCACGGTGAGCTTCAAGTGCACAATGATCGGGCCTGACGATCGCGCAAAAAGAATCGCGCGCGCCATGCCATCGTTGAAGGGTCTTCAGTGCAACACCGCGCTGGATCGTCGCGACCGTGATCGCGACTGCCTCTCTCTGCATCTTCCCTGGAGGTTCTCTTGATCAAGCCGATCGCTTCGCGCGGCGTGCTCGCCGTGGTCCCCGCGACGATGGTGCTGGCCCTGGCGGCGCTCATTCATTGCGGGAGCGAATCTACGCCCGCAGACGTGATCCCGGCGGACGACGGCGGCGGGGAAGGAGCGGCCTTCGGCGAGGGCGGGGCAGGCGATACCGGCGTCACGTGCAAGGCGGTCGGCACCGCGTGCGTCCAGGGCAGCGAGTGCTGCGTCGGCGCATGCACGAGCGGGCTCTGCGGAGGCATCGTCGGCGATGCCGGCGCGAAGGCCTGCAACATGGCCGACGCGGTCTGCGCGAAGGGCTTCGATTGTTGCTCCGGCACCTGCAACGGCGGAAAATGCGTGGGCAACACCCTCGTCAGCGGCGGTGGCGACGGCGGCGCTGGCAGCGCGGTCGCGTGCATCGGCCCCACGACGGCGTGCACCACCGGCAACCAGTGCTGCAGCGGGCTGTGCGAGCCGGTCACCGGCATGGCGGGCGTCATCCAGTGTCGTGATGCGTGCCGCGCCGACGGCGTCGCGTGCGTCGACGCGCAGGACTGCTGCACGCTCGCCTGCAACAACGGCACGTGCGGCGGCACCATCTGCAAGGTCGAGAGCGAGACGTGCGCCGTCAATTCGGATTGCTGCTCCAACCTCTGCGACCCCGCGACGAAGAAGTGCTTGATCGACGCCGCGAACTCCACGTGCCGTCCGACCGGCGAGACGTGCAACTCGGGCCCGCAGAAGGGCTGTTGCGGCGCGACCCCCGCCAACGATCTCTGTGACAAGAGCACCAATCCGCCGCGCTGCATCGCGCCGCCGAGCCTGTGCAAGGGCGACAAGGCGACCTGCGTCGCCGACGCCGACTGCTGCAACAAGCATTGCGATCCCGCCTCGCACACGTGCGGTGTCGCCGCCTGCGTGCCCGCGGCCGGCCCGTGCATGACGGGCGCCGACTGCTGCACCTCGAGCTGCACGAACGGGAGCTGCGATGCTCCGCTCCCGCCGCCGCCTCCCCCGACCGGTGGCAACCCGCCTCCTCCGACCCCGCCCGGCGCGTGCCGTCCGGTCGGAAGCGGATGCGCCTCGGCTGCCGACTGCTGCACCTCGCTCTGCCTCGGCGGCTTCTGCGACATTCCGGGCCCTCGCTGAGATCGGGCGCGCCACGTCGGGCGATCCCCCAGGGGGCCACGGACGGGGCGAAACGCGACACTCCTACGCGCGACGCCCCGGTGATACCGCGGCTTTACCGGCGCGCTCACCCTCGAGGCATGGTCGCAGTGTTGGTGCGAAGCTTGCGACAGCTCTGGCATGACCTCGCGTGGACTGCTCGTCTCCTCCCTCGCTCTTGCGGCCTCGCTCTCCGTCTTCCTCGCTTCCGGTAGCGCTTCGGCGCAGTCGCGCGTCACGTGCGTGGGCGACAGCATCACCGCCGGCCTCGGCACCACCAACCCGCCGAAGACCGCGTATCCGGGCGTGCTCCAGACGCTGCTCGGACCTGGCTACGCGGTCGAGAACGACGGGCACAGCGGCGCGACGATGCTCGTCTCCGGCGACGTCCCGTACACCCAGGTCATCCAGTACGACAGCTCCACCACCTGGGCGGCCGGCGGTGGCGACGTCGTCATCCAGCTCGGCACCAACGACTCGAAGAAGGCGAACTGGGCGAACCAGGCGGCATTCCTCGGCGACTGCGAGTCGCTCGTCCGCCACTACCAGCAGTCGCCCGGCAGCCCGCGCGTCTGGCTGAGCATCCCGCCGCCGGCCTCGCCCACGGCGTGCTGCATGATCGACAGCGGGGTCATCGCCAACTCCATCGTTCCGCTCCTCAAGCAGTGCGCGGCCGACACCGGAGTGCCCACCATCGATCTCTTCACCGTGTTCCAGGCCCACATGGACACGCTCCTCGACGGCGTCCACCCGAACGACGAAGGCGCTACCGTCATCGCGCAGACCGTCTTCGATGCGGTCTCCAAGAACCCGAGCGTGACGCTGACCGCGGTACCCGACCCGAGCTCCGGCGCCTCCGTCAAGCTCACCGCGTCGCCGAAGGCCTCGTACGGAAAGGTCGAGAAGGTCGTCTTCTACGACGGACAGACGGTCGTGAGCGAGGTCACGTCGAGCCCGTGGTCGATGACCATCACCGACGTGACCGACGGCTCGCACGTGTACCACGCGGAGACCATCGAGACCGCGGGACGGAAGGCCGACTCGGCGCCCGTCACCGTGGTGGTCACCGACGGCGTTCCCGTCAGCACGCAGACCGGCGCGCCGTCCACCGACGGCAACACCGGCGCCGGCACGGGCGCGGCTACGACTCCGGCTGCGCCGAAGAGCGCGAGCGGCTGCTCCGTGCGGAGCGCCGAGCGCGCCGACCTGACGATGCCCGGCGCTCTCTCGTTCGGCCTCGCGCTCCTGGCGCTCGCGGGCATCCGTCGCTCGCGCCGCAGCGCATAGTCCATCACGCGCGCGCTCGGCGGCTCGGCCGCTCAGCCGCTCAGC
>JAYTZB010000271.1:0-4893 GCA_043742085.1 Polyangiaceae bacterium | reverse complement strand
ATCCCGAGGCGGTCGATGATCGACACGGCGCGATCGAGCTTCATGGCTGCCCGCCGCCAACGACGCTCCAGATCTCCGTGCCCGCCGGGACGTCCTCGGGGGTGACGCCGTGAAGGCGATACATCGCGAACGGCGGAAGCGGACCGCGCATGTGCGCGACGTCGACCTCGGCCGCTACCTCACGTGACGTGCCGTCGGGGAAGCGGAGCTGCACCGCGAACTTTCCCCGAGGCGGAGCGGCGCTGGTGAAGCGCGGCATCACGACGACGCCGGGACCCTTCGCAACGAACGCGTCCTCGATGGAGAGCAGACGCTCGGGCATGCCCAGATCATAGTATCGTAGAATCGCTGTCGATGCGCTCGACGCCCTGGATGCTGCTCCTCGTCGCGGCCTGCGGCGATGCACGCGTGCCGGCGGTCGCGCCAGCGCCTCTGCCACAGCCCGTCCCCGAGACCTGCGCGACGCGACTTCCGCCGCGCGACGCGATCTCGACCACCAGCGCCAGCGCCAGCGCCGCCACGCCGTTCGTCGCGCCGCGCTCCACGGTGGTGGTCCAGGTCGAGGTGCCGCTCGCCGGCATCCGTCAGGCGCTCGAGACCAAGGTGCCTCGTCGCGTGGCCGAGGAACGCGATCACGACCTCGGTGTCGCAGGACGCCTCGAGTACACCGTCGATCGTGGGCCCTTCACGGTGCGCGTCGAGAACGCGACGCTCGTCGTCGAGGCGAACCTCCAGGGGCGCGCGCAGGCCTGCGCGAAGGGCCGTTGCTACGCAGGTTGCGCGCCGCAGGCCCGGGTCACCGCAAAGGTGCCGCTGCATCTCGGTGCAGACTACAAGCTTCGTTCCTCGGAGGTTCGGATCGACGTGACGCGGGGCTGCGAGGTGAAGGCCATCGGTGGTCTCCTCACGGTCGACGTCACGCCGATCCTGCGCGGCGCGCTCGCGCAACAATCGCGCGCCGTGCGGGCGTCGATCGATCGCGAGCTCCCCGACCTCGGGCCGGAGGCGGACCGCCTCTGGGGCGAGCTCGGCAAGACGCGGCCGCTTCCGCTCGGCATGTGCGTCGCTCTCTACCCCGAGGAGATCACGCAAGGCCCGGCCAGCGGGACCGCGGAGCTCGCACGCCTGCGCTTCGGAGTCCTCGCGAGGCCCGAGGTGCGCGTGCGCTGCTCGCCGCCCGCGGGCGCGGCCACGATCTCCGCGCCGGCATCGAGCACGGGGAAGCTCCCGCCGCTCCGCGACGACCCTGCGCTACCCGCCGCCGGCGACGTGCACCTCGGCATCGTGCTGCCCGCAGACGCGGCCGCGCAGGCACTCGAGCGCGCGGGCGACGTCATCGACCTCGGCGGTCGTCGAGCGCGCATCGCGAAGGCGAGCGGCGACCTCGCGAGGGGGCTCCTCATCGAGCTCGGTGGCGAGGTCTGCGGCGAGGTCGCCATCACCGCTGCCGGTCTCGCGTGGGCCGACGCCCAGTCGCTCCGCCTGGCGCGCGCGAGCGTGCTTCCCGATGACGCAGACCGCCTCGCGGCCGGCCAGATCGACGGCGCGCGCGTCGCTGGCGCCATCGAGCGCGCGCCGATCGTGCTGCCCATCGCCGTGAGCGCGCTCACGTCCACGCTTCCCGAGCTCGCGCGCGCGATGTCCGACGACCAGGTGCTCGTGACCGCGACCGTCGACAGCGCGCAGCCCGAGGCCGCGGGCGTGCGCGGCGTGGAGCTGATCGCGACGGCGCTCTTGCGTGGCGCCGTGACACTGCGCGCGAAGTAGCCGCGCGCTCGTGCCCGCTTGGTAGACTGACCGCGTGTACCACCCCGAAGGCCCCACGTTCCTCGAGCTCATGCGGCAAGCGCTGACGTCGACGGAGCGCGGCTACGATCTCATCGCGCCGAAGTTCGACTACACGCCGTTCCGCACGCCCGATCCCGTCCTCGAGGCGATGGCCCGCACCATCGCGCGGGACACTTCTTCGGGACTCCCCGTTCGGGCTGCGCTCGACGTTTGTTGCGGGACGGGCGCCGCGATGACACACTTGCGTGCACTGTGCACGGAACGCGTGATCGGGCTGGATTTCAGCCAGGGCATGCTCGACGAGGCTCGTCGCCGCGTGAACGCTGCTCCGGGCGACGCGGCCGTCGAGCTGGTGCGCGGCGACGCGCTGGCATTGCCGTTCGAGTCGGAGGTCGACATCGTGACCTGCGTCGGCGCGTTCGGGCACATCGTCCCCGAGGACGAGGACCGCTTCGTCGCCGGCATCGCCCGCGCGCTCCGGCCCGGCGGCCGCTTCGTCTTCGCCACCACCGGGATGCCGCCGCTCACGTCACCGACCTGGTGGATGCTCCGCACCTTCAACGGCGTCATGCGCGTCCGTAACGCGCTGCTGCAGCCGCAGTTCATCATGTACTACCTGACGTTCCTCTGGCCGAAGGTCCGCACACGCCTCGAGCGCCATGGCTTCCGGGTGGAGGGGCTTCGCGGCGCCTGTCCGGCTCCTTACGAGCACGCGATCATCGTCGTCGCTACCAAGGACTGAAGCGTCACTTCCCGAGCAAGGTCTGCACGCGATGGGCGACGAGCACCAGGATCTGCGAGCACGGTTCGCACGTCCCTCCGCAGCACGTCGGCCATTGCTCGCGTGGCTGACCGAGCAGCGGACGAACGCAGTCGCGGTAGTAGCTCTCGAGACCGAGCTCGTCGCTCGCCTTCGTGAGCGCGGCGTCGAGCGCCGCCCTCGTTGCCTTCGCCTCCGCCTCTGCCGCGTCCGCCGCCATCATCGTCCAGCGTAGATCAGCTACTCGTCGCTCGCGAACACCACGCGGCCGAGCTTGGCCTCGGCGGCGGGTGCGTGGGCGCGCTCCTCCTCGAGGGCCTCTGCTTCGGCCTCGAGATCCGCGAACCGGTAGCGGACCTCGCCCTCCGGGCCGACGTCGACGTCGCCGCCGAGATCGACCACGCGTGCCGTGATCTGCTTCGACGTCGGGTCGACGCCGGTGGCGACGCGATACGCGTGACGCAGTGCCTCGTCGGGCACGGGCTCCTTCCGGGGAGCGCGCGTCAGCACCTCGCGCAGGATGTTGAGGCGCGCGTTCTCCTCGGCGACCTTCTTCTCCTGCCGCATGCGGACGAGCGCGCGCACCATCGGCAGCGCGAAGAGCGCCACCGAGAACACGAGCGGCACGATGCCGAGCGCGATGGGGACGCCGTCGTAGGGCAGCACGAGGGGCGGAGCGCCTCGCGGCGGGTGGTACGTGAGCAGCGTGTAGAGGTTCGAGACGGTCATGCCGTGCGCGAGCACCCAGCCGCTCGCGAGCATGTTGAAGCCGTTGAGCGCAGCGATGCCCATGTTCGCGCCCGCGTTGTTGCCGGTGAGCGGAGGAAGCTGCGCCGGCGAATCCCAGGCGGCGCGTCGAGGTGCGCGGCGGGCGGCGCGTCCGTCGTCGGGCTCGGGCTCGGCCTCGGCCTCAGCCGTGCGGCGCAGGCCCTCGAAGCGGTAGATGATGCCGCCGCCGTCCGCGACGTCGACCGTGCCTTCGTGATCGAGCATGAGGCGCGCCATCAAGGGATCGGCCTCGTCGCGCGGCAAGCCCGTCACGCGCATCACGTCGGCGAGGCCGATGCGGCCCTTCTGCGCGCGAATCTCCTCGAGGATGCGCGTGCGCATGGCCTGCGGATCGACCGGAGGCACGGCGGGCCCGAAGACGAAGCGATTCACCTTCTCGTAAAAAGGAACCTCGTTGGGGTCGCGCTCGCGCGTATGGCGCACGCCGGTGAAGCCATCGTTGTAGGAGCGTCCGATGTAGAGCGGTGAGAAGGGGTGGAAGGTCCAGAACAGCGCATCGGCGATGCCGCGGAAGAGCCCGCCGACGAGGCCGGCGCCCACCCCGAGCCCGTTGTCGCGATCGCTCGAGCCCCTCGCGAACGTCATGCCGATGATGATCGCCAGGAAGACGAGCGCGTAGGCGATCATCGCGATGAGGAGCCACGCACGCACCACGAATCGCCCTGCCGCGAAGAGCGCGCGGCCGATCGAGGAGAGCACGCGCCATGTCGCCTCGCGCGTCTCCCACGGCTTGGTGAAGCCGTTCGGGAACACATGGACGAGATCGCCGTCCTCGGTGACGCGAAGGTGACCGCGGTATTCACTGGTCAGCCAGTGAAGGCCCGCCTCGGTATCGCGGAGCGCGAGCCCGCTCGCCACCGAGGCGTCGGCGACGGTCATCGGCTTCTTTGCCGTGACGTCGCCGAGCTTCCGGCGGAGCACATCCGCGGCCGCGGGTGGCTCCATCGAGCGAGGGGCTTCGAGCACGAGGTGCAACCTAAGGCGTCGCGCGCCATTTCGCCATCCTCACGGAGCACGCGGCGTGCCCGGCGGGGTGTATCTTCGGCCCATGAGCTCCGACGCGTCGCGCGGCCCGCTGACTCCGCTCGAGACGGTCGTGCTGGAAGACGCGGGCACGCGGGCGCGTGTCGTCGTCGCTCCGATCCGCGGCGGCATGGTCACGAGGTTCGACGTCGCCGGTGACCGGGTGCTGTACCTCGACGAGTCGACGCTAATGGACGAGACGAAGAACGTACGCGGTGGCATTCCCGTCCTGTTCCCGTCGCCCGGCCCGCTCGCGGGCGATCGCTTCACGCGCGCCGGCAAGTCGGGGAGCATGAAGCAGCATGGCTTCGCGCGGAGCCGCGCCTGGAAGGTGATCGACAGGAGGATGGCGGAGGTCACGCTCGAGCTCGCGTCCGACGACGCCACGCGCGCCGTCTACCCTTGGGACTTCGTGGCCCGGCTCCGCTACGCGCTCGCCGGTACCACGCTCACCGTCGAGACCACGGTCGTGAATACGGGCGCCGACGCGATGCCGTTTGCGCTCGGCTTCCATCCGTATTTCCACGTTCCCG
>JAYTZB010000270.1:0-2055 GCA_043742085.1 Polyangiaceae bacterium | reverse complement strand
TCGGGGTCCTCGCCGCGATACTCCACGAGCGCGATGCGACCCTCGGGGCGGAGCGCGGCCCGCACCTGCGCGAGCGTCTGCGCGGGCTTCGGGAGCTCGTGGTAGACGTCGACCATCAGGACGAGGTCGAGCTCGCCGCGCGGCAGCTTGGCGTCGCTCTCGGTGGCGAGCACCGGCACGACGTTGGTGAGCTTGGCCTCTTTGACCTTCGCGCGCAGGAGATCGAGCATCTCGGGCTGGAGGTCGGTGGCCAGCACGTGCCCGTTCGGCGCGATGCGCTTGGCGATCCGCACCGTGAAGTACCCGGAGCCGGCCCCGACGTCCGCGACGGTCATGCCGGGCTTCACGCCGAGGACGTCGAGCACGTGCTCGGGCTGCTCGGTGGTCTCGCGATCGCCGCGATCGAGCCAGTCCGCGCCCTGGTAGCTCATGGGCGCGGCGAGCGTGCGTCCCATGTACGTGCCGGGCGGATCGCTCGCGGCGGGCTCGCTGGTGGTGGCGGTGGCATGCGTCGCGCGCGAGCAGCCGGCGCCGCCGAGCGCGATCACGAGCGAGGCGACGGCCGCGAGCCCTGCGACGATTCCCGGAGACCTCATCGCGTCCATCGTAGCAGCGCTGCTATTCTGCCGCGGTGCGGTTGCGGTGCACCAACTGCGATGCGTCGTTCGACGGGGAGCGCGACGGTCGATGCCCGAAGTGCCTGCGCCGGACCAGCGTCGTGCAGACGATGGACAGCACGGCGCCGCCCCGCGACGGTACGCCGGCGCCGTGGCCGGACGGGACGCGCTGTCCGCTCTGTCTCGCGCGCGATGTGTCGTCGTCGTCGTTCCACTTCGAGATCGAGAATACCGCCGCCGAGCGGTGGGTGACGGTCCGCTGTCGCTGCTGCGACGCATGCAGGGAGCGGGTGCGGAGCCTCGGCTTCTTGCGGGCGGCGGTGCTGCCGTTCGTCGTGCTCGGCACGGTGGCGTGGCCGCTGCTCATGGTGAGCTCGCTACCGATGCGCATGCTCGCCGTTTCGCGACTCGAGTCGATCATGCTCTCGACGCTGCTGTGCGCCGTGCTCGCCGGTGTGCCGCTGGTCTTCGTGGATCGCGCGAACCGCTCGCTGCGCAGGAACCTCGAGTCGTCGTGGCTCTTCCGCCGCGTTCGCGCGCGCGTCCGGCCTGTTCCCCAGCTCACGACCGGGAGCGCGCCGAGCGATCACTGGAAGGTGCTCGCGGATGCTCCGGCGAGCGCGGTGGTCATCGAGGCCACGGACCTCTTGCGCGCGCAGCCCTGAGCCGCGTCACATCTTGTAGGTCACATCTCCTCGGTCACATCTCCTCGGTCACATCTCCTCGGTCACATCTCCTCTGGCGCTTCGATGCCCAGGAGGTCGAGACCCGCCGCCAGCACGCGCGCGGTCAGCGAACAGAGGAGGAGCCGCGAGCGCCGCGTCGCGACGTCGGGCGCCTTCAGCACCGGGCATTGCGCGAAGAACGTGTTGAAGCGCGTCGCCACCTCGAAGAGGTACGTGCACAGTCGATGCGGTTGCAGCGTGTCGCCTACCGACGCCACGGTCGCGCCGAGCCCGAGGAGCTCGAGGGCCAGCGCGCGCTCGGCGGGCTCGCCGAGCACGAGGTCGACGCTCGCCGAGGCCTCGACGTCGGCGTTGTCCGCGTTACGGAAGATGGAGCGCACGCGCGCATGCACGTACTGGAGATACGCCGCCGTGTTGCCCTCGAAGGCCAGCATGCGATCCCAGTCGAAGATGTAGTCCTTGATCCGATCGCTCGAGAGGTCCGCGTACTTGAGGGCGCCGACGCCAATCTTTCGCGCGACGTCGGCTCGCGTCGCCTCGTCGAGCTCGGGGTTCTTCAGCGCCACCGCCGCCGCTGCGCGCTGCACCGCCTCGTCGAGCAGCTCCGCGAGCTTCACGGTGCCGCCAGCGCGGGTCTTGAACATCTTCTTGTCGGGACCGAGGATCGATCCGAACGCGACGTGCTCGGCGCGCGCCGGCTCCTTCAGCCAGCCGGCCGCCTTCGCCACCGCGAACACCATCGCGAAGTGCTG
>JAYTZB010000269.1:0-3869 GCA_043742085.1 Polyangiaceae bacterium | reverse complement strand
CACGACCTCCGCAGCACGTGCGCACCGAGCTGCAAGCAGTCCGACGTCGATGCGATCCAGACGCGCTACACCATCGGCGGCGTGACGGCGGGCGTCGGTGGTGCGCTGCTCATCACGGGCATCGTGCTCTTCGTCGTGCACGGCAGCGGCAGGTCGCGAGCGGGATCGAACGGGCCCGCGCTGGTGACCTTCTGAGATGAGCGGGCGCACCTGGCTCGCCCACTCGGTCGTTCTCGGCGCGATGCTCGTGGCGCTTCCAGCGAGCGCCGACGTGCAGGCGTGCCTCGGTGCGTCGGAAAAGGGTCAGCGGGCGCGAACCGCCGGCCGCCTCCGCGAGGCGCGTGATCAGTTCCTCGTGTGCGGTGAAGGAGGGGGAGAAGACCCGCGTCATCACCGTGACCTTCAACGAGAGCGGCGGGGCGGCCGCGAGCACGGACGGAGGCGCGCCGTCGTCGCCGGAGCCCGACCATGCGGTTCGGCCCGCGTCGAACGGCGGCGGGCATAGCGTCTTTCCGTGGCTCGTGGTCGGCGCGGGCGTGGCGACGGTGATCACCGGCGTCGTCGTGCTCGCGTCGTCACCTGCGCTGCCCGCGGGCTGCAACGCCGTCACGAAGACGTGCGCGCGAGACGCGACGGAGAGCGCCGCCGCCTCCTCCGACCGCCGCGGCTCGCTCCAGATCACCCCGTGGTCCTCGCGCACCGCGGCGGGCGCATCGCTGACCACCTCGTTCTGACTCCGCCACCCAGAGACCGCGGAGACGCGGAGCAACGGAGGCAACCACGGAGAAATTTTGGCTCGAGACATGCGCTCGATCCAAATCCTCGTTACCGCGCTCCACTTCGGAATCGAGATCGGCAGCCAAATCTGATCTCCGTGTGACCTCCGCCCCTCCGTGACTCCGCGGTCTCTGGTCTCTGGATCTTCCTCAGGAGAGGCGGCGGCGGAGGAGGAAGAGGAAGAGCGGGCCGCCGATGAGGGCGGTGACGGCGCCGACCGGCGGCTCGGTGTGGAGCCAGCGGAACGAGGCGCGGCTCACGAGATCGCAGAGGACGAGAGCTGCGCCGCCGAGGACCAGCGAGGCGGGCATCAGCACGCGCGTGTCTGCGCCGAGCAGACGACGCAGGACATGCGGGACGATGAGGCCCACGAAGCCAATCAGCCCCGTCACGCTCACGATCGCGCCGACCACGAGGGAGCTCGCGAGCAGCGTCCGGATCTCGACGGTGCGCACGCGAATGCCGAGATGCTCGGCGGCGTCATCGCCCAGCGAAAGAACGTTGAGACGCGCGGCATCGTAAAGGAGGATCGCGGTGCCGATCCCGCCGTACGCCAGCAGCGCCACGAGCGATGCGCGCGACGGCACATCGAGGAAGCCCATCAGCCAGAACAAGAGCTCCTGGGCCTTCGCCGGTGCGATCAGCGTCTTCACGAACGTGATCGCCGCCGACGCGATGGCGTTCACCACGATGCCGGAGAGCAGCACGCTCGTCCCCCGCGAGCCCGGCGCCGCTGCCGCGAACGCATGCACGAGGATGGTCGCGCCCACGCCGCCCGCGAGCGCCGCGATCGGCACCAGCGATGCGCCGAGCACCGTGCCGCCCGTCAGGCCGCACAGGATGGCGATGGTGGCGCCGAACGCCGACCCGCCGGACACGCCCAGCACGAACGGCTCGGCGAGCGGATTTCGCAGGAGCGCCTGCAGCGCCACGCCCACCACCGACAGCCCCGCACCCGCGAGCGCCGCGAGCAAGACGCGCGGCATACGCACCTCGAACACGATGTCGTGATCGCGCGACGCCGGATCCGTGATCGCCGTCAGCACCGACACCGGGTCGGTGCCGAAGCTCGCTCCGAGCACGATCGCGAGCAGCAGCGCGACGACGCACCCTGCGAGAATCACGCGCGCGCGCGGCGCCTTCATCATCCCTGATTGCGTTCGTACAGGATGCGAAGGCCCGTGAGCGTGAGGTCATCGTCGACCTCCTGGATGGTCTTCGACAGCGGCGCGATGAGGCGCGCGAGGCCGCCGGTGGCGACCACCGCGCACGGGAATGCGAGCTCCTCGACGAGGCGCTCGACGAGACCGTCGACGAGGCCGACATAGCCATAGACGATGCCCGACTGCATCGAGTGCTGCGTGTTGCGACCCACGACGCGCGGCGGCCTGGCGATCTCGACGCGCGGCAGCTTGGCGGCACGCGCGAAGAGCGCGTCGGCGCTGATCTGGATCCCCGGCGCGATGACGCCGCCCAGGTACTCGCCCTTCGGTGACACGCAATCGAACGTGGTGGCGGTCCCGAAGTCTACGACGACGAGGCCTCCCTTGAAGCGCTCGTACGCCGCGACGCCGTTGACGATGCGATCGGCGCCGACCTCGCGCGGGTTCTCGTAGAGGATCGCCATGCCGGTACGGATGCCGGGGCCGACCACGAGCGCCTCGTGCCCGAACGCGCGACGCACGAGCTCCAGCATCGGCTCGGTGAGCGCAGGCACCACGCTGGCGATGATCGCCGCCTTCACGTCGGCCGCCTGCACGTCGCGCATGGCGAGGAGCTGCCGCAGGATGACCGCATACTCGTCGGCGGTGCGGCCGCGGCTGGTCTCGACACGGAACTGATGGATCAACGCCGGCCCGTCGCGATGTGGCGAGAGGTCGAACAGCCCGTAGACGATGTTCGTGTTGCCGACGTCGATGGCGAGCAGCATTCTGCCGCCACTTTACTCGATGCGCCCCGCGGTGAGCCCTTCGCGGTGAGGCGATCGCGCAAGCCTCTGCGCAACCGGGGCGGGTCGCTTCGGGGCGTCGGATCCAGCCGAGCGCCTCCCGGTACGGCTCCGATCCGGCCTGATTTGCCGTGGATCCCCGTTGTTTCAAGGCCAACCGGCGGGTACGAGGCTTGCTCACCTACCTGGGATGCGCGGCCTCTTCAGCCTGATCGGTGGCCTCGCCCTCGTGGCCGTCGGGTGTGCCGCCAACACGAGCGACGGGGCCGCGGCCAGCGCGGATCCCGTGGACGGGACCGGCGGCACGACGCCCGGCGCGACCGGACCGGGCGCCGCGAGCGCCGGTGGTGCAGCGGCGGGTGCCGACGGCACGTCAGCGAATGCCGCGAGCTGCGCCATCACCGCCAGCGAGGCGGATGCGCCTCTCGCGACGGCGGCGGTCGACGGCGAGCAGATCCTCACCATCGACGCGCACGCGATGAGCAAGACGTCGTGGGCCGAGAGCGGCAACGAGGCCGTGGTGCTCGAGGTGCTGCGCGCGGGGCAGCGCGTCGGACATCTCGTCCTCCATCAAGGGCAGGATCCCTTCACGTACGCGATGCACGTCGGCGCGCTCGCCAAGGGTGACGCGCTCACCGTCCGCGTCTCGCCGCTCACCGCAGCGAAGGCGGCGAAGAGCGCGTGCCTCGTGAAGGTCGCCCTCGACGCTCCGACCGCAGCGATGGCCGAGGCCGTGGCCAACGCGCCGATCGTGAAATGGCCGACGCAGAAGTCGTTCGATGATCTCCCGGTGCTGCTGGGCTGGTCACGCGCCGGCAAGAGCTACCAGCTCGCGTACACGAACGAGAACGGCGGCACGGTCGCGCTGTGCGGCGGCGGCGCTCGCGGCATGCGCTCCGAGATCGCGCGCTGGGGCCGCGGCCTCGACATGGAAGGCGTGTGGGCCTACGGCGGCGCCGGTCACTTCGAGCGCTGCACTGGCGTCGTGCCTCGGACCGCGAACGCGCCGCGCATGGATTCGCAGCACCCGATCCTCTACTACGGCGACGGTCACAATCGCGTGTTCGAGAGCCGCGGCGGTTACGGCAACGACTGCGGCACCGGCTCGGACAAGACGCCCAACGGCGACCTCGAGGGCTGGAAC
>JAYTZB010000268.1:0-4427 GCA_043742085.1 Polyangiaceae bacterium | reverse complement strand
GATCTCGCCATCGCCGCCGATGTCGAGTCGCCGCCCGCCGCGTGGAAGGGCACCGTCGACGTCTTCCCGATCGCGGGGTCGATGCTCGGCGAGACCGTGCTGCTCCATCGTCCGACGGGAACGCTGGTCTCCGCCGACCTCGTCGAGAACTTCAGCTCCATGGAGCACGCCATCACGCGCGCGTACCTGAAGCTCGGCGGCCTCTACGGCACGCCGGGCTGGCATCGCATGATGCGCTTCGTCTACCGGGACAAGAAGGCCGCGCGCGCGAGCCTCGAGGCCATGCTCGATCAGCCGCTCGAGCGCGTGGTGGTTGCCCATGGCGAGCCCATTCTGGAGCATCCGAAGGACACGCTGCAGCAGGCGCTCGCCTTCCTGTTGACGTGAGCAATTCTCCGGCCTCGCGCCCGTAGAGAGCGTTATCCTGAGTCACCATGCGCGCTTCGTATCGTGTCTCGGGGGTTGCCACGATCCTGGTGCTGACGGGCGCCGTGTTCCTCGCGTGCGTCGGGGACGAGCCGAGCGTCGCGCCGATCGCCGTCGACGAGGCGGGCGGTGCCGACTCCGCGACGACGAACGACGCGGCAGGTAACGACGGTGCGCTGCCGCTCGTCGATGGCGGTGATGCGGGCGACGCGAGCGACGCGGCGCCGAACGCGACGGGGACGGTCACGTTCGCGGTCAAGGTGATCGCGGACAACATCTTCGGCAACGCCGTCACGTTCGACGGCCTCGGCAACGTCGTCTTCGGCGGCACGTACCTGAGCGCCACGGCGGTCGACTTCGGCAACGGGAAGAGTCTTCCCGCGAACACCGGATACGACGGGTTCATTGCGAAGTACGACGCGACCGGGAAATGCGGGTGGGTCGTTGCGCTCACCGGAGTCGGCATGAACAACCGGTCCGTGGCGGCGCTGGCCGCGGCGCCGGGCGGCGAGATCGTGTTCGCGGCCGACACCGGCGGATCGACGAGCGTGAAGCTCGACGCAGCAGCGGTCGCCGGCCTCGGAGGTAACGACGTCGCGCTCGGCCGTCTCGATGCCGCCGGCAAGCAGGTGTTCCTCCGAACACTCGCGAGCCCCAACTACGAGTCGCCGGAGGCGCTGGCTGTCGATCCGGCCGGTCGGATCGCGCTCGCCGGCCGCTACATCAGGGACACTCCAGGGTTCGACCCTGCCTTCGACGGCATCACGGCGAACCCTCCCGCCCACACCAATCCCATAGGTTATGTCGCGCTGCTGAACCCTCTGGGTGTCACGCAAGCGCTCCGCGCATTTCCGAACTCCGACAACGGCATGGGCACGTCCGTCGTCAGCGCGCACGCGGTGGCGTTCGCGCCGGACGGGACCATCGTCGTCGGCGGCGAGTTCACCGGCGCGATGGACCTGCGCCACGGCGAAGCCGCGAGCCAGTTCGCCACGTCCGCCGGAAACAACGACGCGTGGATCGTGAAGCTCGACACGACGATGAACAAGATCAGCTGGGCCACCGCATTCGGCGGCACCAGTGCGGACAACATCCACGCCATCAGCATCGACCCGAGCGGCAACGTCACCGCCGCGTTCAATTATGGAACGGCGATCAGCATCGGCGGCACCGCCATGCTGCCGGCGCCGTCCGGTTTCACCGACATCGGGATCGTACGCTTCGATCCCAATGGCGGAATGGCTGCGGCCTACGCCTACGGCTCGTCAGGGTCGGACGTTCCGTCGACGATCGTCGTCGATCGGTGGGGCGAGCCGATCGTGGCGGGATCCATGGCCGCGACCATTTCTTTCGGCGGCAAGGTCGCGACCGGCTTCGGCGGCAACGGCGACGGCTTCATCGCGAAGCTCTCTCCGAGCGGCGCCGGCCAGTGGGCATACGGCATCGGAGGGAGCGGCGGCACGGACCAGTTCGCCTCGGTCGCTGTCGATCTGCAGGGCAACGTGGCGAGCACCGGATGGCTTCAGGGCGAAGGAAATCCCAAAACGCTCTTCGGACAGACCGTCAACGTCGGCCCCGGCAAGAACGCGACGTTCCTCGTGGTCACGAGCCCGTAGTGACGCGGCGTGCGTGAGATGGCTCTCTCCCCGATGAACGACGAGCGCGGCTACGTCGGCATCGGGATCTACAACGGCAAGCGAACGTACAATTTCGGCGTGCTCGTTCGCACGGCCCGCGTCTTCGGCGCGGACTTCGTGTTCAGCGTCGGGCATCGCAACCCTGCGGAGACGAGCTCGGTCAAGGCGGAGCTGACCATCCCCGTCTTCCACTTCGACACCCTGCAGCTGTTCGTGGCATCGATCCCGGCGAACGCGCGGCTCGTGTGCGTCGAGCTCGCGGCGGGGGCAGTCGACATTCGCACGTACGAACATCCGCCGCGCGCGGTGTACCTGGTCGGTCCCGAGGACGGTGCGCTGCCGGGCTCGATCATGAGGCAGCACGACACGGTGATTCTCCCGGGCGCGTATCCGCTCAACGTGGCGATGGCAGCGACGGTGGTGCTGTACGACCGTCTGCTCAAGGTGCGCGCGCCCTGACGTCGACGCTTTCGCGCTTTTGTCGCGCGCCTTCGTCGGGTAGTGATGGATCATGCAGTCGAAGGAGCCGGCGGCCTGATGGGCGCTCGTGAAGACATCGCACGGCTCCTCAAAGAGGCGGCGGCCGCCATGAAGTCCGACGCGAAGGGCGCCGTGGCCAAGCTCGAGTCTGCGTACGGCATCGCGCGCGAGGCGGGGGACGCCGACGATACCGCTCTCGTCGCCGAGGAGCTCGCGCGAGGCTGGGCTCGTCGCAAGTCGGCTGCGCGATCGCTGTATTATGCATCGAAGGCGACCAAGCTGGCGCCGGCGCAGCGCACCTCCTGGACGACGCTGGCGAAGACCTGCGAGCTCGTCGGCGCTCGCATCCGAGGCGATCACCAGAAGCGCCGTGCGCAGGCGCTCTATCGCGCAGCGGCGAGCGCATTCACGAAGGCGGCCTCGCTCACGAAAGACCCGGAGGACAAGCGCTGGCTCCTCGAGCTGGCCGGCGACGCCGGGCGGCAAGGCAAGCCGCCGAAGGCGAAATAGCGGCGCCGCGGCGGCCTGCGACCCCCTCCGACCCCCTCCGAGTGGAACAGGTGCGGCGTGCCTGCTCAGCCGCTAACCTCGTATCTCGGGGAGGTAGCGCGCGTTTGTCTCAGCTCGTTCCGCTGCTCACGAAGCTCAAGGAGTCCGGCGCCGACCGCATCTTCCTGGCGCCTGGCGAGGTCGGCTACGCGTTCACAGGTGACGCGCGTCGGGCCATCGACGGCGGTGCGCTCAACGCGGGCATGCTCCTCGAAGCCATCGCCGAGGTCCTCTCGCACGACGAGCTGCGCGATCTTCCCGGCAACCGCCCGCGCATCGTTCGCCACGAGCACGGCGGCGAAGGCTTCGTCCTCGAGATCGTCCGCCAGTCGGGCGGCATCGGCCTCGGGATCCGCTACGCATCGGTCAGACCCGTTCGCACGCCGACGTTCCGCGAGGCGCCGTCGCGCGACTCGGTGCAGGAATCGCCGAAGGATTCCGTCGAGCCGCCGCCGCCGGAGGTGCCGGTCGAGAAGCCGCGCAGCATCAGTCGCCGAAAGATGCCGGCGGTCCGCACCGACAAGCGCACCATTCGCATCGAGCTCGACGACGAGGGCAACCCGGTCGACTCGGTGGCCGTCGATGTCGAACCGGCGCCGCCGCCACGCATGACGCCCGCCGAGCGCAAGGCCGCGGCGAAGCCGCCGGCGGGCCTCCAGGCCATCGAGACGAAGCGCCTGCTGCGGCCCATACCAACCGGGCCTTCGGAGCCCGAGCCCCTGCGGGTCGAGCCGAGCATGACGACGGAGTCGGAGACCGCTGCGACGTCGCGCGCCCAGCAGATCTTGCAGACGATGCTCGGGCTCGATCCGCTGGCCGATCTTCCGCGAACGGGCTGGCTCATGCGCGGTGTGCGGCCGTGCGAGTCGATCGCCGATCACTCGTTCGGCGTGACGTTTCTCGCGATGCTCTTCGTCGATGCCATTCGCGCAGAGGGCGACACCATCGACGGTGAGAGCACGCTGCGCATGGCCCTCGTGCACGACGCGGCCGAGGCGCGCACCGGCGACGTGCCGATGCCGAACAAGACCGCGCTCATGTCGGAGGCCCTGCACGCGCTCGAGAGCACGTTGATCGCCGAGCTCCTTCCGCCGCGCCAGCAAGCGGAGTGGAACGACGTCGACGCCGGCGAGTCGATGGAGGCACGCGTCGTGAAGGCCGCCGACAAGGCGCAGATGATGATCAAGGCGCTGGCCTACGAGCGCCAGAAGCGCGGACAGCTCGACGAGTTCTGGACGAACCCGGCCAACTTCGACGACCGCGGGGTCGCCGTCGCGCGCGAGCTCTTCGTGGCGCTCGCAGCGGCAGCGGGGCGAGAGGTTCCGCGTCGCCTCA
>JAYTZB010000267.1:0-6704 GCA_043742085.1 Polyangiaceae bacterium | reverse complement strand
CTCGTCTGCGTTCAGCTCTATTTCGACGGGGCGCGGACCGGTGAGACGTGCGATCGGAAGCATCGCGATCCCGACGAGCGCTGGCTGGTCGGCAGCGTGGACATGGCGAGCGGCAAGCTCGTCGAGCCGGCGGTCACGACCGGCGCAGATGCCGGCGCTGACGGCGGCAATGCCGACGCCGGCACGACGAAGAAGCCGCCGGTCGTGAAGCAACCGATGCCGAAGCCGCCGATTCCCCCGAAGCCGCTACCTTCGCCGAAGCAGTAAGAGCGCTGATCACGTCTCGGTGACGAGCACCGCGAGGATCTTCATCGCCGTCCACGACAGCGCCGCGCTGAGCGGCAGCGTGAGCACCCACGCGGTGAGGATGTTACCGGCAACGCCCCAGCGAACCGCGCTCACGCGCTTGCTCGCGCCGACGCCCATGATGCACGCGTTGATGACGTGCGTGGTCGAGACGGGAACGCCGAACTGGCTCGCGCCGAGGATGGTGAGCGCGCCAGCGGTCTCGGCGGCGAAGCCCTGGATGGGCTGGATGCGAATGATCTTCGTGCCCATCGTCTTGATGATGCGCTTGCCGCCCGCCATCGTGCCCGCGGCAATGGCACCTGCGCACGCGATGACGACCCACATCGGGACCCCGTCCTTGTGCGGAAGCATCCAGTGCGGCATCGCACCTGCGTGACCGGCGGCGACGAACGCGAGGAGCGCGAGGGTGATGATGCCCATCGACTTCTGCGCGTCGTTGGAGCCGTGCGCGAAGGCCATCATGCACGCCGAGAGCAGCTGGAGGCGGCGCGAGCCCTGATTGACGACCTTGGGCGTTCGGCCGCGAACGAACCAGTAGAGCCCGATCATGATGATGAACGCCGACGTGAACCCGATGAGCGGTGACACGACGAGCGGCACCAGCACCTTCTGGTAGAGCGCCGCCCACTTGAACGCCGACACGCCGGCCTTCGCGACGACCGCGCCGGCAAGGCCACCGATGAGCGCGTGCGACGAGCTCGACGGGATGCCGTACCACCAGGTGATCAGGTTCCAGATGCACGCGCCGATGAGCGCAGCGAGCACGACGCTCTGCGTGACGATCGCGGGATTTGCGAAGCCGGAGGCGATGGTCTTGGCGACGGCGGTGCCGGTGACTGCGCCGAAGAAGTTCAAGACGCCCGCGATCATGACCGCGGTTCGCACTGGAAGAACACCCGTCGAGACGACGGTGGCGATGGCGTTGGCAGCGTCGTGAAAGCCGTTGATGAAGTCGAAGATGATCGCTGCGACGATGACGCAGACGAGCAGACTAACCATTCTTGATGGCCAGGTTGGCGAGGATATCCCCGATGGAATCGCACTGGTCGACGGCGTTCTCGAGGTCCTCGAGGACGGTCTTCTCGCGAATGAGCTTCTTGGCATCGACGGTGCTGTCCTTGAACAGCGACGAGATGGCCTCGCGATAGACGGTGTCCGCTTCCTTCTCGACCTTGCGCAGCTCGCGCGTGCACGCGACGATCTCGGTGTACTCGTGACGGCGTAGCTTCGGCATGACCACGTCGATGCGATGCGTGCACTCGACGAGGATCTTCACGAGCGCCTTCATCGGCTCGGTAGGGTGCTCGACGCCGAGCATCGTGCACGCGCGGATCGCGCCGTTGGTCAGGTCGAGGACGTTGTCGAGCTCGGACGAGAGCCGCTGGAGGTCCTCGCGATCGATCGGGGTCACGAACGTCTTCGCGAGCGCCTCTTCCATGGCGTGGACGATGGCGTCGCCCTCGTGCTCGCACTTCTGGACGGCGGCGCGTGCCTCGTCGGCCGTGTGCCCGTTGTCGGTGAACTTGGCGAGCGCCTTGGCCCCCTCGTGCGCGGCCTTCGCCTGCTGCTCGAGGAAGTCGTAGAAGTGATCTTCCTTGGGGAGGAGGAAGCGGATGACGTCCTGGAGGCCCATCAGGCAGGCACCTTTCCACAGCGGACGCGGGCAGTCGACGAGGTCTTGTGGGACAATTGCGTCATGTTCGCGGCTGAATCTAGCCAGTTTGTGACGTGTTGTGCGTCGAAGATGTGACGGGACGGTGCCAAACGGAGAAGCAGCACATGAAACGCACGTCAGCACGCGGTCTTGCGCTCCTCTCGTGGCTGTCGTGCATGAGCTGCGGCCCTGCGCCGATGCCGGATCGCGGCGCGGCAGTACCGCTCGCCATCGGTCCCGCGACGGCCGCAAAACCGGCTCCCGCAGCTCGGATCGAAGCGCCGCGACCGCCCGAGGACCTCACGCTGCTCGTCCGCGTGAACGACCCCGAGCAGCTGATGCGCGAGGTAGTCTCGATCCTCCCGCCCAGCGTGGCTGCGGCGGCCTCGGTGCTCGATCCGCTCCAGCTCGCCACGCTCTTGCTCGGCCGGCGGCTCGGTAGCGTCATCGACCTCGCGCAGCCGATGGATGTCGTGAGCCTCGGCAGCCAGTCCGAGCCGACGTTCGTGGTGTCGATGGCGGTCAAGCAGGACGCCGAATCGAAGCTCGGTGCAGGGCTCGTGCTCCGCGAGGAGGGTGGGCTCGTCCACATCGGGAAGCCTGACGACGGGGCCGCCGACGCGGGCCGGATGAGCGCCTGCGCGTTCACTGCCGCGGCCGGTCGCGCGACCACGCGATTGGTCTGCGCGTCGGACGAGGCATCGCTCACGGCGGCAGCCGCGTATCTCGCGCGCAACGTCGCTGCCGAGCCGCTCGACGCCGACGCGCGGCTCTCGCTGCCGGGGAGGATCCTGCGCGAGAAGCGTGACGGAACGACGAAGGCCATCGGCGATGCCGCTTCGGCGCGGCTCGGCACGGAGCTCGTCGAGCGGTTCGTGGACGAGATCGATCGCGTGGACGTCGATCTTCGGTTCGGGGGCTCCGGACTGGAAATCTCCCTGGATTTACGGCTCTCCGCGCGTGAATCGATGCTCGCGCGCGCGCTCGTGCCGCGCACCCGACCGGCGCCTCCGCCCGCTGCGTTCTTTCGACTGCCGGGCGATTCGATCGTCTCGCTCTACACCACCGGCGCGCTCGCCGAGGATCTCGCGCCGCTCCGCAGGATCCTCGGCGACGACCTCGAGCGAAGCCTCGTGCAGGACGGACACCTCCCCGAGAAGACGCGCGCGCTCCGCGAACGCATCGAGTCGCTGGTGCTCACCGGAGGTCCGCTGGTGCTCGCGGCCGGCATCGCAGGAGGGCGCGACGGCGCCGAGAAGGCGCTCGCAGCGCTGGACGGCGCGCGCCCGGCGGACGAAGCGCGGGTCGTCGCGCAGGCGCGCAGCGCGCTCCTCCCGTGGGTGATGTTCGAGGTCGACGAGCCGGGCGAGAAGTGGACGCAAGGGCTGCGCGACGTGGTGAAGCGCGGTGAGGACGTCGACAAGACGCGCAAGCCAGGCTCGAAATCCAGCACCCCCGTCGATCCGGACGGCGATCACGTGGACGTGAAGGTCGGCTCGCTCGATCCCGCGCTCAAGCTGCCGAAGGACACGCTGCACCTCGAGGTGCTGCTCACGCCGCGCACGAAGGGCAAGCACCCCGCGCGCAAGGGCCACCTGTTCGTGGTGCCGAAGGGAGCTGCGACGTGGCTCGGCTACAGCGAGGACATGACGGCGATCGCGTCGCGGCTGCGCCTGTCGATCGACGACACGGGCGAAGCCGGGACCCTCGCGCGCTCGGCGGACGCGGCGACTCTCCGTTCGCGCGCCGCGCTCGGAGCCGGGCTCGTGTCGCCGGGCGCTCTCGCCTACCTGGGCGCGCGCACCTCGACCGCGGAAGGCGTGCGCGCGGCGGCGAAGACCGCCGCCCGCACGTCGGGCCCGGGTCCGCGCGGTACCGAGACCATCACGTGGACGCTCTCGGGCGATACCGCGCCGGGCGCCGTTCACGTCGCGTTGCGCGCGCAGGTGACGCGCGTCACCACCGTCGACGTGCTGCGCATGCTGGGGATGTGACGGCGAGCTAGCGAGCTAGGGAGCGATGCCGACATACGCGCGCGCGCGCATGACGCCGCGCTCCATCAGCGGCTCGATGCGCGCGATGAAGCCCGCGGCGCGGAGCCGGGCCACGAACGGATCGGCCGCGTAGCCGCTCCACACCGAGTAGAGGCCGCGAGGACGAAGGGCCTCCCGGGCGCGGGTGAGGGCGCTGTCGGCATAGAGCCGCGCGTTGGTGCGGAAGCTCGCCCACTGCGGGCCGTTGTCGACATCGAGGAGCACCGCGGCGAGGCCTTTTTCCCGGGCGATCACGTCGGCGACGTCGTCTTGCACGAGCTCGACGCGAGGGTCGTCGAGGGCTCCGGCCACGAGGTGCGCGGCGTCCTCTCGTGCGAGCTCGATGACGGCGGAGAGCTTCTCCACGACGATGACGCGACCGTTCGGCGGGAGCACCTCGAGGACGCCGCGCAGCGTCGCGCCGAAGCCGAGACCCCCGACGAGGACACGAGGCGCATCTCCTGGCGCATCTCGTGGCGCATCGCTCCCGACATGCTCGCGGGATGCGATGGCCTCGCGCGCGAGGCGACCGAATGCGAGCTCGGTCTCGAGCGCAGCGCTCGAGAGGAGCACGACGTTGCCGAGCACGAGATCGAGCATCTCGCCGCGCTGCCGGAGCGCGAGCATCCCGCCAGCTTCGCGCCAGGTGCGGAGGATCTTCGCCACGCCTACTCGCGCGTCTCGGGGATCCCCGCCGCCGGAGTGGCCGCCGCCGGCTTGGTATCGCCGCGCGGTGATGGGCGCGGGCGCGCGTGGCCACCACCCGCATGGACGGAAGCGCGCGGTGACGCGATGGTCGATGGGGCCGGGGCCGGGGCCGCGGTCGCCGTCGTCGTCGTCGTGACACCGGTGGTCACGACGGCCCCGCCCGTGATCGCAGGATCGACGTTCAGCGGCGTGAGCGTGGGGTTCGAGGTATCGGCCGCGCCGGCCGGCTCGCCGGCGGCCGGAGCGGCGGCGTCGCGGTTCTTCCCGGCAATGCTCGCCACCATCATGGCGGTGACGCCGACGATGACGACGAAGACGCCGGCCCAGATCGCAGCGGTGACCGGCGAGATGTCCTTCTTCTTGCCGGGGTCGGTGAGCGGCGCGATGCGCGTCGGCGGCGCCGTCCAGGCACTCCGCGCCGAGCTGAACGACGGCACGCTGGGCTGCGGTGGAGGCGGAGCCGACGCGACCAGCGCCGGGCCGAGGATGGCGATGCGCTCGAGCGACGGGGTGGCCACCGGCCCCGCATAAGGAGCGAGCAAGCGCGCGAGCTCGATGACGTCACCCAGGCGATGATTGCGGTCGCGCTCGAGGCAGCGGGCCACGACGTTCTCGAGGCCGTGGGGGAGGTCGGGCCATGCCTCGCGGAGGTTGGGGATCGGTCCGTGCATGATCTGCTGGATCAGCTCGCCCAGCGACGCCGCATGAAAGGGCGCCTTTCCGCTGATGAGCCGGAAGAGGATGACGCCCAACGACCAGATGTCGCTCCGCGCGTCGGCATCGCTCGCGGACATGATCTGCTCGGGCGCCATGTAGCTGGGCGAGCCGAGGAGATCGGTGATCTTCGTGACGACGCTGTCGGGGTGGTCGCGGCGCGGGCGTCCGCCGGGATTGGTGTCGTCGTCCATCCCGAGGTCGAGCACCTTGGAGACCCCGAAATCCAGGACCTTCACGACCGGCTCGCCGCTCTGCCCCTTGGTGAGGAAGAGGTTCGCGGGCTTCAGATCGCGATGGACGATGTTGTGACCGTGGGCCTCGGCGATCGCCTCGCACGCCTGGAGCACGTACTCGCAGACGTCGTGAGCAGGGATGGTCCCCTTCTTGTGGAGAAGATCCGAGAGGTCGGTGCCCTCGAGGTACTCCATCACCATGTACGGCGCGCCGCCTTCGAGCGCACCGACGTCGAGGACGCGTGACACGTGCTTGCTCTTGAGACGGACGGTGTTGCGCGCCTCGCGGAGGAACCGGCTCTTGTAGTCGGGGGTGCAGATCTCGTCGCGCATGAACTTCAGCGCGACCATCTGGCCGAGCTGGAGATGGCGGGCGGACACGACGTAGCCCATCCCACCCTCACCGAGGATGCGCTCGACCCGGAATTTCCCGGCTATGACGTCCCCCGGGCGGATACCGGCCACGGGGAGAGTGTGCTCGTCCAGCCCTGGCAAATCAAGAAGGCGGCCCGCGCGGCCGGGACCTGGCCCAGGACACCCTCGAAACTGTCCGGGCCACCCATCCTCGGTTCGAAGTGCGCGGAATCACGGGGTGCGGCCTCCGGCACGGGCATCGCTACTCGGAATGCATGTCCCGCTGCCTCGCCTGGCGACTCGTGCGCATCGTCCGTGTCCTCCTCCTCTCGTGCATGCTGTGCACGCTCGTCATGCGCGCGGGAGAGGCGCGTGCTGCGCCTCGCGTGAAGGCCGATGAGGACCTCGTCGCCGACGGCGACAGCGAGCTCGACCCCGAGGATCTGGTGGGGCGCGCGACGCTCGGTCGTGGCACCGGCCGTTCGTCGCCAGGAGGCCAGGCGTGGCTTTCCCTGGCGGGCTTCTCGCGCGAGACGATGACCGGCCAGCGCGAGCTGGGAGGGCTCGTCGTGGTCGGATTGCCGCTCGACCGGTTCGCCCGCGTCGCGTCGCGCTCCGCAGTGACGGCGACCGCGCCGGCATTGCCCGCTGGTGGCGCGGCTGGCGCGGCGGGTGGCGCGAGCGCCAACGTCGTTC
>JAYTZB010000266.1:0-3146 GCA_043742085.1 Polyangiaceae bacterium | reverse complement strand
ATGACGCTTGCCGAGCTGGGTCCGCGTCGATTCACCCAGCCGCGCACGCGCTTCACTCACCTCGCCGCGGCTCGCAGCGAGCCGCGCGCGCACGATCTCGAAGAGACGCGCGCGGAACGCGAAGACGTTGCCCTGATCGCGCGCGATTCGCTCGCGCGGATGCGCTGCGCCGAGCCGTGCGCCGAGGGCGGTCGCGGTATGGCGATCGCGAGCGAGCATCCGCGTGAAGACGCGCGACATGCGCAGCACGTTCTCGTCGACGCGCTGCTGCGCGCTCGCGATGAGGAGCCGCGGATCGCGGAAGGCGCTGGCCACCTTCGCGGTGCGCGCGCGCTCGTCGGTGATGCGCGCGTGCACGGCGCGACGGAGCCGTAGGCCTCGTTCTTCGAGGAGACGCCGTCGCGAGGTCGAGTCGGGCACCAGCATCTCGGCCGCCTGCGAGGGGGTCGACGCGCGCGCGTCGGCAGCGAAGTCGACGAGCGTTACATCGGTCTCGTGGCCGACGGCGCTCACCACCGGCACGCGACACGCGGCGACGTCGCGCACGAGCTGCTCGTCGTGGAACGCGAGGAGATCGTCCTGCGAGCCGCCGCCGCGCCCGACGATGATGACGTCGACCTCGGGAATGCGCTGCAGCGCGGCGAGCGACCGGCGCACGGCTTCGGCCGCGCCCGCGCCTTGGACCTGCGCCGGCGCGAGCAGGATGCGCGCGCCGCCGCGACGGAACGCGACCTTGCAGATGTCGTGGATGACCGCGCCTGCCGAGCTCGTCACCACGCCGATGATGCGTGGCTCGGGCGGCAGCGGTCGCTTGCGCTCCTGCGCGAAGAGCCCTTCGGCAGCGAGCTTCGTCTTGAGCTTCTCGAGCGCCTCCAGCAGCGCGCCCTTGCCGGTGGGCTCGATGCGATCCCCGATGAGCTGCATCTTGCCGCGTGGCGACCAGAACGTCGGCTTGCCGCGGAGGCGGACGCGCGCGCCGTCCTTCACGAGCAGCTTGGAGCGCGGCGTGACGTTGGCGCGATAGACGACCACGTCGATGACGGCGTCCTCCTCTTCGTCCTTGAGACAGAAGTAGAGGTGACCGCTGGGCGCGGGGCGCGCGCCGCTGACCTCGCCCTCCACCCAGACCGCCTCGGAGAAGCTTCGCTCGAGCGTGCGCGTGAGGATGCGACCCAGCTGCGCGACGGTGAGGATCGCCGGGGACGCGGGAGCAGGAGCAGGAGCAGGAGCAGGAGCAGGAGCAGGAGCAGGCTCTTCGGTCGGCTCCTGCTTCGGCTTCGGGGTCGGCGCGAAGACGGCGAAGTCGAACGCCATCGTCTCGCCCGGTCGCGGGCGCTTCTCGCTCATCGTGCCCTCAGCCTGCCGACTCGATGTCGAGGACGCGCACGTTGCGCTTCTTCTTCTCTTGCTCGGTCGAGTAGCGGAGCTTCTCGTACAGCTTCATCACGTCGGTCTTGATGCCGACGATGCGAATCTCCGGCGTCGTCTTGTCCATCGCCTCGAGGATGATGTTGCCGGTGCCCATGATCCGCTGCCCGAAGGGTCGTTCCACGACGTAATCGACGACGCGGTAGAGGTCGAGCTGCTCCATCCGCTTCGAGAACACCCCGAGCTCGATGACCACGCGCTGGCTCGTGATCTTGTAGTGGACGCCCCGCGTCTGGAACCACGCGACGAGCACCGAGATCCCGAGCGTGAGGATCGCGAGGAGCATGCCGCCGAGCCCTTGCACGAGCGCGGGGCGTCCCTCGAAGAGCAGCTCTTCGTTGGGGCCGGGCATCAGACCATCGGCGGAAGGCCTCAGCAGCGCGTCGGACATGTCGGTAGCGTCGCCTCCGCTCGGGCTGGATGCAAGCGGCGCAGCTCATCGGCGGAGGCGGCCGTGCGAGCTCTCGCCGCGTACGCCGTCACGCATGCAGAACCGTCCACGCACCTTTGGAAGGGACGCCCCGGAGCTCGGCTTCGAATCGCGGGGCGCAATCGTGCTCGACCTTGCGTCGATGCGCCGCGATGTCTCTGGAAACCGCCGGCACGCGTCGTGCGTATGAAGGTCACCAGCGAGAGACGAACGCTTGGCGTCCCGTGCTTTCAGCTCGGGCGTGCCGGAGAATCGAGGTCCACCATGCAAGGCTACATATCGACGAGAGAGGTCCTGCTTCATCCGCGAATGATCGTGGAGTCGTTCGGCTTGCGCGTCTACATGCGCTGTCTCCTACGGATCGCCTGCTACGCGCGGCCCGTGACGTTCCTCGAGTGCATCTGAGAGTGCGTCCGAGAGTGGCGATGGCCGCGTACGCCTGAGTCTGGCCGGCGCGGTCGATCCGCGGTATCGGTGGCGCCTCGATGCAGCCCAACTCCCTGCGTGCCTTCAAGAAGGTCCTCGTCGCGAACCGAGGCGAAATCGCCGTCCGGGTCACACGCACTCTCCACGAGATGGGCATCGCGTCCGTCGCGATCCACTCCGAGATCGATCGCGCCGCGCTCCACGTGCGCATGGCCGACGAAGCGTACCTCGTGGGCCCCGCGCCCGCCGCGGAGAGCTACCTCCGCATCGACAAGGTGATCGACGTCGCGAAGAAGTCCGGCTGCGACGCCATCCATCCTGGCTACGGCTTCCTCAGCGAGAACCCCGAGTTCGCCGACGCCTGCGAGCGCGCCGGCATCACGTTCATCGGACCCCCGGCGAGCGCGATGCGCGCGATGGGGTCGAAGACCGCCGCGCGCGCCAAGATGGCGGAGGCCGGCGTCCCCATCGTGCCCGGCGCGATGTGCAGCACCACCGACGAGGCCATCGCCGCCGCGAAGCAGATCGGTTTCCCCGTCATGCTCAAGGCCTCGGCGGGAGGCGGCGGCAAGGGCATGCGGCTCGTCCACGAGGCGAGCGAGATGGCGAACGCGTGGGAGCGCGCGCGCTCCGAGGCGAAGAAGTTCTTCGGCGACGACACCGTCTATCTCGAGAAGGCGCTCATCAAGCCGCGCCACGTCGAGATCCAGGTGCTCGGCGATCGCGACGGCAACATGGTGCACGTGTTCGAGCGCGACTGCTCGATCCAGCGCCGCAACCAGAAGGTCGTGGAGGAGACGCCGTCTCCCGCCGCGTCACGCGAGCTCGTCGCGCGCATGGGCGCCATCGCCGTGCAGGGCGC